>DASZZN010000037.1 GCA_035544955.1 Candidatus Dormiibacterota bacterium | reverse complement strand
TTCTATGGGAGCAACCAGGAACGTCAGCGGCAGCTGCCCCGCTGGGTGCGCTTCTACAATCGCTACCGACCCCACACCGCGCTCGGCGGCCAGGCTCCCACCTCAGTTCTTGTCAACAAGGCTGATGGGAACTACACCTAGGGCGCTTTTCACCGGTTCGTCGCCGTCCCGCTCAATGGGTCGCTTTGACGGGCGCGATATACGGGTGTGCTGCAGGCTCGCGCGCCCCGCAACCGGCCCACCAGGGGCGGCCACATGCCGGAGACCCGAGTCCGCATCGACCGCGGCGGCTGGCTGCTCTTCTGCGCGCACGGGCTCTCCGGCCTGGGTGCCGGCCCCTTCATCGCCTTCGGCGCCATCTATCAGCGGGAGCTCGGCGCCAGCGCCTTCGAGATTGGCGTTCTGGCCGCGCTTGGCATGCTGGTCGCGACGCTCGTCATGCTGCCCGGAACGCGGCTGGCCGAGCACCGCTCCCTGAAAAAGACGGTAATCGCGGGCTGGGCGATCGCCGTGCCGGCGCCGCTCTGCTATGCGATCGCGCCCCACTGGGGCTGGACCGCCGTTGGGATCCTCTTCCTGCAGCTCTCGGTTTTCAACACCCCCGCGATCAGCGTTTACCTTTCACTGGGCGTGCCGCGCGACCGGATCGCGGCGGTGATGACCACGGTGTTCTCCGCGTACTCGCTGGGCCTGATCGTCTCCAGTGTGCTGTCCGGATGGCTGGCCCAGGTCATGCCGCTGAGCGCACTCTTCTGGGTGTCCTTCGCGTTCTTCTTCGCGGCGGCGGTCTGCATCGCCTTTCTGCCATCCAAACGCTCGCCCACGTTCGCGGTACCGTCGATCCGTTACCGGGACCTGATGCGCTTCCCCGCGTACCGAGTCATGCTCGGCCTTTTCATGGTCGTGACCGCCATCATCTTCATCCCCTGGACCTTCACCGCGCTCTACACCCGCGAGGCGGCCCACGTCGACAACTTCTGGATCGGGGTCTTGATGAGTGTCCTCTACCTGGGCTCGGTGATCATGGGCCTGGGCCTGGGGCGGCTGCGCCGGTCGCTCGGCAGCGTCACGATCGTCCTTTGCTTCGAGGCAGCCTACGTTCTCTCAGCGATCCTGCTCCTGTCCTCGATGGCCCTGCCGATCCTGGGGTTCGCCTTCTTCCTGCGAGGGGCCTTCTGGTCCTTCCGCCAGGTCATGACCGCCGTGATCGGTGAAGTGCTGCCGGACTACGCCATGGCCAAGGGATACGGGCTCTTCGCACTGGTCACCGGCGCGGTGGTTATCGTCGCCTACCCGATCGCGGGGTGGATGTACGGCCTGCAGGTGAGCATGCCCTTCTGGTCGTCGGCGCTGCTGATGGCGATCGCCATGCTGGTCACGGTCTGGGTGCGGGCCTACTTCCATGCGAATTACCTGAAGCCGCCCCAGGTCGACATCCTGCCCGACGACGCCCTCCCGCGAGCCGCCTAGCCGATCGGCACCCAGTTCGGGCCGTCGCCGGTGTAGGGGTAGTCGGCTTCCCAATCGGTCAACTGCTGCGGACGGGAGCCGTCGCCGTTCATCACGTAGATCTGGGGCAGCTGGTCGACCTGGCCCACGAAGGCGATCCGCCGATCGTAGGCGGGCGTATTGGGGGTCGATCCGTTGGGTGCTTCCTTGCTCCCGGTGACCTTGACCACGCCGCCCACCTCGCTGGCCGAAAAGATGTTGACGCGGTAGAGCGCTGCTGAGCTCCCGGCGCCGGTCGCGACATAGATCGTGCTGTTGTCGTTCAGCCAGGCGGCGCCCGTGATATCGAGTGGGCCGCCCCGGCGGTAGGCGCTTGCGCCGCTGGCCGACAGGTCGTAGATCCAGAGTTCTGGGCCCGTCGCGGTCACCCGCCGAAAGGCGAGCTTGGTCCCGTTCGGCGACCAGGACGGGTGATCGGCAGGATCGTCGAGCCCGGCGGGCTTGTAGCGGCTTTTTAGGTCCAGGTTCAGGATCCACAGATGGCGGACCCCCTGCAGGTCGGTCGTGCTGTAGGCGACCGATTTGCCATCGGGGCTCAGCGCCACCGGGTCTGTGACTCGTCCGTCGACCGGATCGGTGAGGGCAACGTCCTCCAGGGTCGTCGAACGGAACCGGCGCAGCGTCCCATCGCGCAGGTAGACGATGGTGCCGTCCTGCGACCAGTAGACCGCCGACCCGTTGATCCCGGGCCGGATCACGGTGCCAGTCGCCAGGTCGACAATCTGGATCGGGCCGCTGTCCGCGTTGCGGGGCGCCTGGACGACGACCAGGCGCTGCGCGCCCGGCGACCAGTCAAAGGACAGGATGGTGTCGGTGACCTGGCTCTGCGCACTGAGCTGGTAAATCATCTTCGGCGTCGAGCGTCCGAGGAAGGTATCGGCGTGCGGATCGACGATCCCCACGGCGAACGCCGGTTGCCCGGGCTGCGCGACCAGGTAGCCGATCTTTCGAGACAGGGAAAGCGACCCGGTCTTGAAGCGGGTCTGGACGCGCCCGTAGATCGCGTTGTGGTGAACGTCGAGCGGCTGGTCGAGGGAGACGGTGTAGTTCTGGTTGGGCTGGAGCACCGCGGTCGGGATGATGTTGAACTGGGAGCCGTCACCGCCCGGCTTCGAGCGCAGCAGGAAGGGGACCTCCGGGGTCAGCTGGACGGCGGCGCGCATCGAATCGGCCTGCATCGGCCGGCTGAAAGTGAGGACGATATTGCGATCGGGCGCGACCGCGGTGGCGTTATCGGGCGGGTCGACCGCTGTCAACGCCGGTCGACCCTCGGTGGTGAAGCGCCAGGAGTGCTCGAGCCCATTCTGCTGGCCGCTGGCATCGGCGTAGCCGGCGTGCATTGAAACCCGGTAGATGGAGGAAAGCTCGAAATTGGACTGTGCGTGGATGAACGTCAGGGTGTTCCCGGTCCAGGCGAATCCGCAAGTCTTGGATCCATTGCAACCGGGCAGGGCGGGGGCGAGTGCGAAGCGCGTCTCGACCGACTGGTGGTTCATGGGCCGGTCGAAGCTGATGGTGATGACCTCGTTGGTCGCGACGTTGGTCGCCTCACGGGCAGGAGAGATGCTGACGATCCGCGGCGGGTTGAGCGCACATGCCGAAGCAAGAGGCGTCAACAAAGCCAGGACCAAGAGGACTGCGCGCCGCATGCCCGCTTAAAAGGTTAGCGAGATGTTCGCCTTAGGAGGTCCAGCGGAGGGAGTCTACCTTTGCTCTTCGAGCAACTGGCGCATCTCGTTAGCCAGGTTGGTCAGGCGGGCTGGATCGACGAACATGATCGAGGTCTGCGAAATCCGGTCGATCGTCCGGTCCAGGGCGTCAACGGTGTGCTCGGTCGAGGCGAGCATCTCCTTAACCTTCTTCGATCGGTTCGCCAGCGCGTTGTCCGCCATCTGGTTCAGCTGGCTCATCAATGAGGGCCAATCGACGTCCGGCTCGCCGGCGGGCGGACCCTGGACGGGCTGAGGCGCGGGCTGATAGTTCTGGGCACGCTGCGGTGCCGGCGCAGGCTGGGCGGCAGGGCCGGCTTGCTGCGGTGGCGGGGCCGGCCGGTAGACGGTGGAGGCGACCGAGGGCGTCATGGCGAGCATCTCTTCCAGGCTCACCGACGCGGGCTCTTCCAGGTCGGCGACGGCCTTGACCTCGATCCTGGTCTTCGAATCGGCGCAGAGGCGGGTCACGATCTCGGGGTCCTGCACCAACAGCGGCTGTCCCCGCGTGAACGCGCCCAGCAACTGCCCGTCGCGCAGCAGGATGATGCCCATCTCTTCAGGGGCGCGGACCAGCAGGCTGCCGTGGATCTTTTCCTCCTGCAGGTACTGGAGCAGGGCGCGGATGTCGACGAAGCGCGCCAGCAGCCCCTGGAGGATGGTCGGCGCGGTCAGTAGTTGATAGATCGCCGTGACCACTTCCGCCGACAGTTCGATCACGTCCATGCTGCCTTCGCCCCGGTCGACGTCGTTCTTGAACAGGGAGAAGGCCGTCCGTCCGGTGGAGACCACCGCCCCACCGTCGTAGAAGCTTTCGATCAGGCTGCCCTGGTAGAAGAGGATCATGCCACGCGAGGCGGCGCCGGTCAGACGCAGATAGCCGGTGAGCCGGTCGCTGCTCAGCGAGCGCAGCAGTTTGGGGAAATCGACGAACGCGGTCTTGAGCGACTCATACACCAGCTTGCCCACGGGCAGCGGGTACAGCTCCGTCGCGGGCGGCCCTTCCTCCGGCGTGGGCGCCGGTTGGGTTGCAGCCGGCTGACTCACCACCGGGCGCTCACTGACCTGGGATTGTGCTTGTGGCGGCGCTGCGGGAGCAGCGGCCTGGGTTGGTGCCTGGGCTTCGCGCGCCGGCGCCGGTCCGTTATCGGCACCCGGCACGCCCCGCCGCTTGGCTTCGGCGAGGATATCGGCGGTCGGTGCCGTGATGGTTTCCTCGGTTGGCAGTTTGGACTTTGGATCAAAGGAGTAATCGCCCTGGCGCCAGGCGAGCGGCGTGAAGACGGCCTCCTCGCCCTGGCTTCCATTGCCATAGGCGTGGAACAGATGCCCGAACAGAAAGAACAGCGAGTACGCCTCACCGCCATTTCGGACCTGAAGTGTACCGGTAGCCCGCTGGGCTTGTTTCGACTGCAACAGGGTGAGCAGCGGCGTCTGGTTGAGCGTGCCCCTATTGTCGAGAAGCCCGGGCGCCTGCTCGATGGTACTCACAAAAGCCTCCCACCGCCCCGAGATTTCCTGACCAATGCTAGCACAGGCCAAATACGATACCCGAACTGTCGGCAACGCGCTGTGGCGACCTCCCCCGAAGCCGCCCGCTAAGCTGTGAAGGCATGCCCGAATTGAGGACCTGCGACGACGCGTCGGCCTGGGACGCGTTCGTCTCCCAGGCTGCCGATGCCTCCGTGCTGCAAGCCTGGGCGTGGGGCACCCTCAAATCGCGCTACGGCTGGGGAGTTCAGCGCTACTTCTGGACCGAGGGTGGGGCGCCGATCGGGGCCGCCGCCGTCCTCCGCAGGAGTCTTCCCGGCGGCCTGACCCTGAACTATGCCCCCCGTGGGCCCATCCTGGACGACCGTACTCAGCAGTGGCCCGCCTTCTGGCAGGCGCTTCGCGATCGCCTCGCACAGGACGGCGGCACCATCCTCAAGGTGGACCCGGAATGGACGACCGATGCGAAACGGGCGGTGCTCACTGCGTCCGGCGCGCTGCCAAGCCGCCATCCCATCCAGCATCAAGCCACCTGGCTGGTCGACATCCGTGGCGGCGACGAGGCGATGATGCGGCTCAAGGAATCGACGCGCCGCAACATCCGATCCGGCATCAAACAAGGCATCACAGTCGAGGCCTCCGAGGCGTCGGCGGCGATGGACAGCTTCTATGAGCTGCTCCAGGAGACCGCCGCCCGGGAGCAGTTCGCGATCCGCAGCCGCGCCTACTACCAGGACCTACTGAGCCTGTTCCGCGAGCGGGGCCAGGTTGCTGTCTACCTTGCCCGCCATCAGGACCGCTTGCTGGCCGGGGCAGTGATGCTATTTTTCGGCTCGAAGCTGGTCTACCTCTACGGCGGGACACGGGAGGACGCCAAGGACCTCAAGCCTGGCTACCTGCTGCACTGGCGGGCGATCGAAGATGCCCAGCGACGGGGCTGCAACACCTACGACATGTGGGGTGTGCCGCTCGATCCACAACCCGGCCAGCGCGGCTACGGCTACTACGTCTTCAAGTCACGCTTCAACGGGCGGATGGTGCGCTTCATCGGGCTGTACGATCTCCCGGTCAACCGCGCCGCCGCGCTGACCATTCGTCTGGCGGAGCGGTTTGCGCGCGCGGGTCAGCCCGAGTTTGTCTGAGGCCGCCCTCGCTGTCACGCCTGGCGAGCGACTGGGGGCGCAGGCCTGGGATGAACTGCTGCTCGCCCAGCCCGAGGCGAACCTGCTGCAGAGCTGGAAATGGGGAGAGCTGCAATCGCGCTTCGGATGGAGCGTGGAGCGGCTCCTCGTTCATGAGGGCCGCTCGGGCGTTTGCTCGCTACAGCGCAGCGTCACGCTCTACCCGGGCGGCGCGACATATTACGTGCCACGCGGCCCCGTCGTGGCTGAGCGCGACCGCTTGCTCGTCCTCGATGCCCTGGAGCAACGCGCGACCGCCGGCCGGGGGCTGATCCTCCGCGTCGAGCCGAACGCGCGGGTCGGTGACGAGTGGCCGGCCTTCTTCGAGGGTCGGGGATTTACCAAAGGTAAGGCCGTCCAGCCGGAGGCGACGCGGCTGCTGCGCATCGACCTCGACCCGGATTCACTCAAGGCGGGCTTCAAGCCGAAGACCCGCTACAACCTGAACCTCGCGGAGAAGAAGGGCGTCACCGTACGCGCCTCGCGCGATGTCGCGACCTTCGCGCGGTTGGCGGCCGACACCGGCAAACGGCAGGGCATCCACCTGCCGGGCGTTGCGTATTACCAGGCGGCGCTCGACCTCTTCGGCCCGTCTGACGAGGTGCGGCTCTACCTCGCGGAGCACGAGGGTGACACGCTTGGCGGGATCATGGTCTTCCGCTTGGGCAAGACCGCCTATTACCTCCTCGGTGGCTCGGGCGACCGCAAGCGGGAGTTGATGCCGAACTACCTGCTGCACTGGCAGGCGATGTTGGACTTCAAGGCCCTCGGCTGCGATACCTATGACTGGTGGGGGATCCCGGAGGAGCCCGCGCCAGACCATCCGTGGTTCGGTCTCTACCGATTCAAGACCGGGTTCGGCGGCGAGACCGTCCGTTACATCGGCCTTTACGAGCACGTTCTGCGCCCCGGTCCGCTGAAGCTCGAGCGACGGCTCCAACAACTGAAGGCGAAAGTACGCCCCGCCGTGCCTATACTGCGATGACATGGCTAGGGAGCGAACGCTCTCCGAGCAGGCGTTTGAGCAGTTCCCCCAGGCCCTGATCATCGTCGACCGCGAGGCGACGGTGCTTTCGGTGAACCCGGTCGGCGAGCGCCTTACCGGGTGGGCCCTGAGGGACGCGGTCGGCCGGCCGGCGGCCGACATCCTCGAAGTGCGCACGGAGACGGGCGTCAATCTGTGTGCGCCCAACGGGGCGTTGCGTCGTGCCCTTCGGCTCGGCACCCGGATTAACACCCACTTCGCCTACCTGTTCCGGCTGCGCACCACCGACGACCCGGTGCGCGTGTCCTACTCGGTCTCGCCGATCCGTCTCAAGGGGAAGACGCCGGATGCGGCGGTGATCATCATTCACGATGTCACGCCGGAGCTCGAGACGATCGAGGCCCGGGATGCCCTGATGCTGGCGGCCTCGCACGAGCTGAAGACGCCCCTGACCACGCTCAAGGGACTGAGCGAGCTCCTGCTCGACTTCGACCTGTCAGAGGCGCAGCGCCGGGAGCTGTTACAGGATCTGCACGGCCAGGCCGACCGGATGGAGCGTCTCATCGGCGACATCCTCGCGGTCAGCCGCATCGACTCTGGTCGCATCTCCGTCGACTTCTCACGCGTCGACGTCGCCTCGGTGGTGCAGCACGTCTGCGAAGAGGTGCGGCCCATGCTCAAGGGGCGCACCCTCAAGTGCCGGGCACCCGAAAACCTGCCCGCCGTCATGGGTGAGGCGCGCAAACTCCACCAGATCCTGGTGAACCTGCTGACCAATGCCATAAAATACTCCGAGCCCGGGACCCAGATCACCCTCAGCGCGCGCATCGACCAGTCGGAAGTAAGGTTTGAGGTGTCAGACCAGGGGGTCGGAATCCGCAAGGAACATATGCCCCGGCTCTTCGAGAAGTTTTACCGTGCCGACGATCCGTTCGTGCGCCGTACCTCCGGAACCGGATTGGGGTTGTACATCGTGCGGAGCCTGGTGACCATGCTTGGTGGTCACGTCCACGTGCGCAGCCGCCATGGGAAGGGCACAGTGTTCACGGTCACGCTGCCACGCGCCGAGCCGGCCGCCCGGACCCGACCGCGGGTTGCCGTCGGCGCCCACTAACCAATGCCACCACCGAAGAAGATCCTGATCGTCGACGACGAGGCCATGATCCGCAAGGCGATCCATCTCGCCCTGGAGAAAGAGGGATACGAGGTCGTCGAAGCCGAGACCGGCGGCGAGGCGCTTCGCCGCATCGAGCTGAGTAAGCCCGATTTGATCCTGCTCGACATCATGCTGCCCGACGTTTCCGGGTTCGACGTTTGCCGCGACATTCGCAAAGCGGGGCTGCGGGTGCCGATCATCATCCTCAGCGCGAAGACGGAAGAGATCGACGTGGTCGTCGGGCTGGAGATCGGTGCCGACGACTACATCACCAAGCCGTTCCGCACCCGCGAGCTGCTCGCCCGCATCGCCGCCCACCTGCGCAAGGCGCGCCAGGAGGAGGAGGCCGTCAACCAGGGGCGGCTGGAATTCAAGGACCTGGTCATCGACCTCAACGAGCGCCGCGTCTTCCACGACTCGAGCGAGGTGATGCTGACCCACACCGAGTTCGACCTGCTGGCCTTCCTCGCGTCAAACGCGGGCAAGGTCCTGTCGCGCGAGAAGATCCTCAACCACGTCTGGGGCTACGAGTACCCGATCGAGACGCGGGTCATCGACGTCCACATCCGCAACCTGCGGCGGAAGATCGAGCAGGACCCCTCACACCCGTTCTTCATCCTGGCGGTGCCGGGCATCGGCTACCGCTTCACCAGCGCCGGCAAGCTCGGCTAGGCACGGGTGTGGTCCGTCCGCCACGGTTCGGCGTCTTCCTCGGACTCGCATTTCTTATCGGCACCGGCCTATTCGCCGGCATCGCCATATCGCAGGGCAGCGGGGTTATTCGTGTCCTGCTCACCGGTCTCTTTGTCATCGGGGCGGGCCTGCTGGCAGGCCTGATCGCGTTGGCCATCTTGCTGCGTCGGCATCCATTGATGCGCGCCTATCAGGGATGAGCGGCTCGTAATCCGAGGCGACTGGCGGTCCTTTACGCGGTTGCCGGCCTGCCCTTCTTCGTCGGACTCGCCCTTCAAAGCTCGAGCATCCTATCTAGGATCGCTGCGGGTTTAATGATCGTCGGCATTGGCATCATGTTCTTCTCACCCGAATTGGCACGGCTCAGTCGCGGCGGCCGAGGCAAGTAACAGGTTTCCGTAGGGCCGTCAGGACGCCGCAGCACCGGCGGCCGGCCGCAGCTCGCGGTAAACAGAGAGCAGCCGGTCGAGATTGTCCGAAAGGCTGAAGCGCTCGACGGCGCGCGCCCGGGCGCGCCGGCCGAGCTCGGTACGGAAGTCCGGAAATTCGATCAGCGTGCGTAGCGCCAGCCGGAGTTGCCCATCGAGATCCTTCGTGTCGACGACGATGCCCGCGCCGCGCAGGGCCTCACCGTCCGAGCCCACGTCGGTGGCAACCGGCGCCACACCGCAGGCCATCGCTTCGAGCAGCGAGAGCGATAACCCTTCGACCATCGAGGGCAGGACGAAGATGTCCATGGCGCGCAGCATGGAGATCCGCTCCGCCTCATCGAGGACTTGGCCCGTGAAAACGACGCGTGGGTTTCCATAGCGCCGGTCCAGGCGACGCTTCTCGCTGCCACTGCCGATGATCACCAGCTTGACCTCATCCGCGGCATCGACATCCTGGAAGGCGCGCACCAGCATGTCGACGTTCTTCTCGGGATCGACCCGGCCGAGGTAACCGACCAGCGCACCGGCTTTCAGCATCTGCTTGAAGTCCGATGCCCCGGGCGCGTACTTCTCGACATCGACGCCGTTGGGGATCACGGCAATGTTCTCGGCAGGGACTCCGTAGTGCTCGAGCAGGCTCTTTTGCTGCTCGGAAAAGATGATCACGCGATCAAAGTTCGCGAGCGACTGGGCATAGAGCCGGTAGACCGCGGTGCTGATCCCCTGCCAGAGGCCGAAGCGGGAATCGTAGGGGACATGGAAGGTGGCGACCGCCGGCAGGCCGAGCTCGTGGCAGAGCTCCGGGAGTCCGAAATCGATCAGCGTCGAGAAGCTGAGCGAGACGTGGACCAGGTCGACGCGCTCGCGGCGAAGGAGGTCGGTGATGCTGCGCTTTGTCCTGGGCGAGGAAATGATGTAGCGGTGGCTGCCCGTCAGGGATCGCAGCGTGAGGCCGTCGTCGGTCACCGCTGCCAGCGTGCCGTGATGGACGAAGAACACCTTGACGCCACGGGCGCGCAGCCCGGCGACCGTCTCGCGTGAATAGGTGAGCAGACCGTCGCCGGCGCGCCCACTCTGATGCCCCAGCCAGGCGACGCGCAGCGGCTCGTTCATGACGTCTCTTCCTTGCGGCGAGGGTCGCGTATGGAATACAGGTCCCCGATCAGCTCAAGCAGAAATGGGCGATTGGGCAACTCCGGGTGAGGGATGCGTAGTCCGGGCTCATCGACCACACGGTTGTCGTAGCGAAGGATGTCGATGTCGATCTCGCGCGGGCCCCATCGCTGGCGGTGCTGCCGTCCCAGCTGCTGCTCGATTTTCTTGACGTTCTCTAGCAATGCTCTGGGCTCGAGCGTCGTCTCAACTTCCAAGACTTGGTTCAAGAAGGGAGGTTGATCGGTGATGCCGACCGGCTCCGTTTCTGCTACCCGGGATTTACGGATCAGCGAAGCACCCGACTCCTTCAAGGCCGCCCGGGCCGCGGCGAGAAAGGCCTCGCGGTCACCGAGGTTGCTACCGAGGGCGAGCCACACCCGGGTCACGCGTGCCGGATGGCGTCGGCCATCCGCGCCACCCGCACCATCGCCTTGACGTCGTGCACACGGATAAGGTCGGCCCCGCCGGCGATGCTCAGCGCGACGGCGGCCGCCGTGCCTTCCAGGCGCTCGCCAGCGGGAAGGTCGAGCGTCTTGCCGATGAAGGACTTCCGCGAGGGACCGATCAGCAACGGAAAGCCGAGCCGGTGCAGCTCGGGCAGCCGCCGAATGATCTCGAGGTTCTCCTCGCGCGTCTTGCCGAATCCGATGCCTGGGTCCAGCACGATGCGATCCTCCTGGATACCGGCGGCCCGGCCCAACTCGACGCTCTCGCGCAAGCTGGCGGCGATCTCTCCGATCAGATCGCGATAGCCGCCACCGGGCTTGTTGTGCATCAGCACCACCGGCACGCCGGCCGCAGAGACGGCGGCCGGCATCTGGGAGTCTCGCCGGAACCCCCAGACGTCGTTGACGAGGCTCGCGCCCGCCTCGATCGCGCGCTTCGCGACGCTCGCCTTGTAGGTGTCGATCGAGACCGGCACTGCGACCGCGGCCGTCACCCGCTCCACCACCGGAATCACGCGGGCCAGCTCATCCTCGGCGCTGAGCCCGGGGCCGGCCCAGGTCTCGGGACGGGTGGACTCGCCGCCGATATCGATCAGGTCGGCGCCATCCTGCTCCATCTGCCTGGCCTGGGCAACCGCCGTCTCGAGATCCGTCACGCCATCACCCGAGAACGAGTCGGGGGTGACGTTGACGATGCCCATCACGTAGGTCCGCGCGCCCCAGTTGAAGTCACGCGCGCCGATGCGGGCCGATCGCATCGTGGCGGCCATCGGCCTGAGCGTAGCATCATGTCGTTTCGGTGACTGGCATCAAATTAAGCCGCCTCCTCGAGGGCGTCGAGGTGCTCGAAGCGCCCCCGACCGACCCCGAGGTCACTGGCCTCTGCTACGACTCCCGCCGGCTGAAGCCGGGCGACTGCTTCGTTGCCATCCCGGGTACGCACACCGACGGGCACCGTTACGTCGAGACGGCGCTGCGAGATGGCGCCTTGGCGGCTGTCGTGCAGCGCCGGGCGGGTACCGCCTGGCCGCAGGTGGTCGTGCCGGACACGCGCCGCGCCCTGGCGCTCATGTCGAGGACCCTCTACGGCCGGCCGAGCGAGGGCATGGTGGTCATCGGCGTGACCGGAACCGATGGCAAGACGACGACCACGACGATGATCCACCAGATGGTGCTGAACGCCGGTCGGCGCGTCGGCTCGATGAGCACGGTCGACATCCGCTTCGGCGACGCCGTCGATCCGAACGACTCGCGACAGACCACCCTGGAGGCGCTCGAGGTTCAACAGCAGCTGGCTCGGATGCGTGACGCCGGGCTCGCCTATGCAGTGATCGAGACCAGCTCGCACGGGCTCGCGTTGCAACGCGTGGTAGGTGTCGACTACGACGTCGCCGTCTTCACCAACATCGCGCACGAGCACCTCGACTTCCATAAGACGATCGAGGCCTACCGCGAGGCGAAGGCGCAGCTGATCGATTTGACGGCCGGCAGCGCTCGGAAAGGCATAGACAAAACAGCAGTGCTCAATCGCGACGACCCGAGCTACGCCTACCTGGTGAACCGGCCGATTGCCGGGCGGATCACCTACGGGCTTCAGCTCGATGCCGATCTCAAGGCTCACCGCGTCGACGCGACTCCAGAGGGGTTGCTGGTGGAAGCCTCGACGCCGCTCGGGCCTCTGACGCTGCGCTTGAAGTTGAATGGCCGCTGGAACGCCGCCAACGCACTGGCCGCCGCGGCCGCGGGTGTCGCCGTGGGGCTGACACTCGACGAGATCCGCCAGGGGCTGGAGAGCTATAGCGGCGTCAGCGGCCGGATGGAGCGGGTCGACCTCGGCCAGCCGTTCAGCGTGATCATCGATTACGCTCACACACCCCAGAGCCTCGAGAAGGTCCTTCGCGAGCTGCGACCGATCACACGGGGCAAGTTGATCGCCGTCTTCGGCAGCGCCGGTGACCGCGATCGCGAGAAACGGCCCTGGATGGGAGAGATCGCTGCCCGGCTGAGCGATTACGCCGTTTTCACGAACGAGGATCCGCGGGAAGAGGACGCGATGACCATCCTCAGCGAGATCGCGGCCGGGGCCGAGGAAGTCGGGTGGACCGAGGGCGACCAGTACGCGCGGATCGAGGACCGTCGCCAGGGCATCGCCCATGCGGTTCGGCGCGCCCGCCCGGGGGACACCGTCCTGCTCGCCGGCAAGGGTCACGAGCGAAGCATCCTCATCGGTCGTGGCAAGGAGCCGTGGGACGAACGAGCCGCCGCCGAGGCAGCGATCCGGGGACTCCCCACGTGAGCCGCGCCATCGAGGAAACCAACCGCCGGATGCTCCGTGCCCGCGATGCGATGGACCGGGCCTACGCCGAGCCGCTCGACCTTCCGACGCTCGCTCGAATCGCCCACCTTTCCGAGGCGCACTTCATTCGCACCTTCCGTGCGACATTTGGCGAGACGCCACACCGGTACTTGCAGCGCCGTCGTGTCGAGCGGGCAATGTTCCTGTTGCGTGCGACCGATCGCAGCGTGACCGACATCTGCCTCGACGTCGGCTTCAACAGCCTGGGCACCTTCAGCCGTAGTTTTCAGGCAATCGTCGGTGAGCCGCCAACGGCCTATCGGGAGCGGGGACCGATCATGGCTGTCCCGAACTGCTTCGCGATGGCCTGGACACGACCGAGCAGTTTTGGAGAAGCCAAGGCGAAAGACGTCGTCTAGCCTGAGATACGACATCAATCCCGATTCATGGAGGTCTAACAAAATGTTCAATGCTCTTCTGATCTCATCGATCTACGTTCTCGACCAGGACAAGGCCCTCGATTTCTATGTCGGCAAGCTCGGTCTCGAGGTCAACACCGACCAGGACCTAGGGTTCATGCGCTGGCTAACGGTCAACGTTCCCGGGGATGCCCGCCAGATCCTGCTGGAGAAGCCCGGCGCGCCTGCGCTCGATATCAAGACCGCCGAGCAGGTCCGCGAGATGGTGTCGAAGGGTGCCACGGGCGGACACCTGTTCTTCACGACAGCCGATTGCCGGAAGACCTACAGCGAGCTTCGCGCAAAGGGCGTCGAGTTCACCGAGGAGCCAACCGAGCGGCCCTACGGCATCGACTGCGGCTTGCGGGACCCGTTCGGAAACCACATCCGTTTCTCGCAGCCGCTACATGTCGCCACCCCAGTTGCAAGCGCCACCAAAGCGAACCGATGAAATTTCGCGCCAGCATCGAGCTCTCAGGCAAGACCGCGACCGGCATAGAGGTGCCGGCCGCGGTCGTCACTTTGCGAGAGGGCCGAATCGAGGATTAGATGACCTGGAGTTCGTGCCCTTGGGATTCGAATGCCCGCTGAATATTCGCGATAATCCGGCTGCGATCCACTGGCCCAACCGCCTCCGCGTCGTGCGGAGGGTCCCATCGCTTTATGCTTTCGCGCCAGAGAGCTATCGCGCCGGGCTTGGCCAGGACTTCGGAGTCAACGAACATTGATCGATCGCCCTCGACGTAGCGCATCCCGGTCCGACCCAGCACCTCCACTGAGAAGCCTGAATCGCTCTCGATCAGATTCGGACGCGGAGGTGCAAAGGTCACCGCCGCGCCGCGAGCACCAGCTTGCGGTCGGTAAACGACTCCACCTTGCCGTCAGTTACCACGATTTGGAGGTCGCGGACGGCGGAAGCTGGAGCGTCAAGGAAACGGGTGCGCACTCGCTCCTGCGTCGCGTCGTCCTCGCCGCCGCGCTCGAGCCAGGGCTCGAACGGATGGGCCTTACGCACCACTTCCGTTTTCTGGACGCGAAGGCCGGCCTCTTCGCAAAACGCGATCCATTCCCGCTGGGTGTAGATGTGCCGGTGAGTTGGATCGCGCAGCCTTTCGACCTCATCCTGGTAGGCGGCGCTCTCCGAGTCGTCGGGCGCGAGGCTATCGATGAAGATGAAGACGCCGCCCGGCCGCAGGACGCGCGCCACCTCACGCATCGCGAGCGGCACATCATCGAAGTGATGCGCGGCCAGCCTCGTGCTAACGATGTCGAAGCTCGCGTCCGGGAAGGGCAACCGCTCGGCAACCGCCTCGACGAACTCCGCGTTCCGAACACCGGCGACCGTAAAGAGGCGTTCCGCGGTTGCCAGCATCGTTGGGACCGGGTCGGTGAGGACGACCTTCGACACGCGCGGTGCAAGGGCGAGAGCTGTGTGGCCGGCCCCCGTGCCGATGTCGAGCACCCGTTCTGTTCCCGTGGGCGCGGCGAACTCGACCACCAGCTGCAGCTCGCGCCCTGACTTGTGTTCGCCGGTGGCGTACGCCTCGGCGGCTTTCTCCCAGCGGGTCCCGCTGCTCACACGGTCAGCTTAATGCGATGCTGTTGAGCACCTGGTCGACAGCAAGGTCGTCGCGGGCACTCGTGAAGAAGGTGAACTGGTAGTTGCGCTGTGGCGCGTGGACGAAGATCGTGGTCATGATCGGCCACCCTTGGTCAGGGCGGGCCCAGGCCGAGACGACCTTGCAGGTGTCTAGGGCTACCCTCGAGGTGTGCTTGACAACCGTGTAGTTCCAAACCTGGATCGTTTTCGCCTGATCGCCGACGGGTGCAATGTCTGGCCGCAGTGCGGCGGGAAGCTGGACGGTCAGAGTCGACGCCGTAGTGGTTTGCACAACTAGAAACGGGAGCGGGTCACCAGCCTTCGCTGCCGAGCTCACGGCTGGATCGCTGCCGTTGCCGAACTGGTAGTCCTGGGGCAGCATCAGAGACCAGCCGGCGCCGCTTGCCGGGTGAATGGCATTCGTGACGACAAAGTCTGAGCGCAGCCAACCCGACCGGTTTCCGGTGGTCACATGGAACCAGATCTTGCCGGAGGCATCTGTAGCGCGGCCGTCAGCGTTCCCTTGAGTCCCCTGGACTAGCGTCACCACCAACGCGCTGGCAGCTGAGGGTGCACTGCGGAGGTTGACTCCGAGCGGATCGTTGACCCAGATGGGCGTTGGCAGCGCTGGCACCGGGCCGGCGATGACCGTAAAGTCGTGGCCTGGTATCGGCAGCGACGCCGGACATGACGTCGGCGAGGCGTGCGGATCGATGGTGGGCGAGGTGGATGGTTGAGGTCGGCTCGCCACGGCGTGGGTCTTGTAGAGAGACGCCAGCGGCCCAGCCAGCAGGAAGGCCGCCACGGCGCCGATTGCCATCAGGGGAATTAGGCGGAGAGCCGACCTCATGCTCATGCAACGCCGCCCAACCACGAGGCGTTACGCGAGCGGCTTGCGTCCGGGCAGTCCGGTCCTTCGCGGAAAACGAGATGGCGTGGAGGCGAGCTTTGGCACCACCATGAGGACGCGGCCACTGGCGTCCGCGAGCTCGAGGTGCGGCGTCCCCCCGCCCAGCAGGCGGGAAGCGGGTTCGAGCACGACCGGGTCGAGGGGGCTGACCTGGGCAACAAGATCTCCACCGGTTCTAACGAAGGGGAGGGCAAGCTCCAGCAGCACCTGCGGACGAGCCGCCGCCCGTGAGATCGCCCGATCGAATTGCTCTCGAAGCGCCGGCAGGTGGCCGAGTTCCTCCGCCCGCCCGGGGGCAACCACCACGTTCGACAGTCCCAGCGTGGCGGCTACGTGCTCGAGGAAGGCGCACTTGCGGGCGTTCGCCTCGAGCAAGGTGAACTGCACCTGCGGCATGGCGATTGCCAGAGGGACGGCCGGCAGCCCCCCGCCGCTGCCGATGTCGATCACCCTGGTGATGCCGGTCCACGACGCCCCGGCCAGGGCGCCGGCGTCGGCAATCAGCGCCTCGACTTGGTCGAGCGTCCGCGCCCCGGTGAGGTTGATGCTCCGGTTCCACTCGAGCAACAGTTGGGCGTAGTGCTGAACTTTGGGGCGCACCACCTTACAATATTGACGTGCCGATCTACGAGTTCTCCTGCCTGGCCTGTCGCCACACGTTTGACGTCTTCGGCGGTTACGCCAGCCGTGACGATCGCCAGGTATGCCCGGAGTGCGAGAGCACCAACACCAAGGCCATGTTCTCCACCTTCGCGGTGGTGGGCACCAGCGAGGCGTCGAGCGGGTCGACCTCGGGTGGTTGTGCGTGCGGCGGCAGTTGCGCCTGTTCGAACTGAGCGCAAGCAAGTAGACACCAGCCGCGGCTTTCCGGCATGATGTGGCCGTGGAATCCACCCCTGCGCCAATCCGTTTCCGGCCGATGGCGCTGTCGGAGCTGCTCGATGAGCTGTTCCGACTCTACCGGCGGCACTTCTCGCTCATCGTGGGCGTGGCCCTACTCGTGGCCCTACCCGGGCTGGTGTGGTCGCTTGCTACCGGTGTCTACCGGCTGAACTCCACCTCGTACACCAATCTCTTTACGGCCACCGGGACCTCGACGGTCGCCTTCAACAGCCAGGAGTTCTCGAATCTTCTCGGGACCCTCTTGCTCGGCGCACTGGGCGCCCTTATCCTGCTGCCCTTCAGTTTGGGCGCGGTCTATCGCGCGGTCACTGACGTTGCCCTGGGCCGGCCGGCGACGATCGGAGTGGTTCTGCGGGAGACCCTGGCCCGCTACTGGCCCCTTCTCGGTCTCGTCGGGCTGTTGTTTGTCTTCGGCGTGGTCTGGCTCATTGCCGAGCTCATCGGACTTGTGCTGCTCATCCTGCCTGGGCTCGCGGTGTTTTGCGCCGCAGTCTACTTTCTGGTGCGCTGGTCGCTTACGGTGGCGGCGATGATGGCCGAGGACATGGGTCCGATCCGTGGTCTGGGACGGAGCTGGAACCTCGTCAAGGGGCAATGGTGGCGGACGTTCGGCATTCTGCTGATCGTCGCGATCCTGCAGACCATTATTTCGTACGCGCTCTTGATCATGTTCGGCCTGATCGCGGCCATCTTCACCACTGGCGACTTTCAGGCCGCGCTCGCCCAGGTTGGCTCGACGCTGTTGAGTGCGCTGGTTTCTCCCATCACGACGATCGCCGTCGTCTTGCTCTACTTCGATCTCCGGGTTCGCAAAGAAGGCCTCGACCTGGACCAACTCGCGCAGCAAACCTCCCCGGGCCCTGCTCCCGCGTAGCAGCTGCTCGCTTGCGCGCGGGGGGCCGCTGCTGGCGGCACTCATCCTCGCGCTGGCAACCGCGATCCCGGCATCGGCGACCCAGGCCGATGACTACACGAACGCCATCCACCGCGCGCTGACGCTCGTACAGTTCGCCGAGCGCGGTGACACACCGTCGATCCTCCAGGCGCTCCAGGTCCTTGCGACCGCGCCCGGACCGAGCCAGCCGGAAATTCTGTACGACCTGGGTGCGCAACCACCCAACCTCAGCGACGCCGACCAGCGGCTGCAGGCGTTGTACACCGCGCTCCAGGCACGCGTCGATGCACCCGACCCCCAGCGCGCGAGCCAGCAGCTGAACACGGTCCTCTCGATGCCGCGCTACGTGGGCCTGGCATCTGGACCGTCTCTACTCGAGCGGATCCTCAGAGGGGTGACCACGGCGATTGGGAATTTCCTTCGCTGGCTGGGCGTCAACAACCTGCATCTCAACATCCCGATCTGGTTCTGGTTGGGATTCGCCGCGCTGGTCATCCTGGGCATCATCATCTGGCCGATTCGGAGCGCCTTGGGCCGCGGCGGGCGCGACGCCGTCCCGCGGTGGACGCCATCGGCCGTCCGGCCATCCTTCGATTTCTTCGCCGAGGCCGACCGGTTGGCAGCGGCCGGCGACTTCCTTGGCGCGATTCAGGCGCTAGCTGGAGGGGTTACGGTCCGGATCAGCGGCGAGCGCGCCTGGGACCGCAGCCCGTACACCGTCCGCGAGCTGTTTCAACGGACCGAGCAACCGGAGCTGCTACGGCCGCTGCTGCGCTCGTTCGAGGAAGCCAGCTATGGCCATCGCCCACCCGATCGGCCGATGTATGCGCAGGCCCTCGAGGCGGCACAGCGATACCGGCGGACCGCCGCGTGAGCCGCCGCCGCTGGATCCTGTTTGGCACCGTGATCGCTCTGATCGCGATCGTCGTGCTGCTGCGGGGCACCGCCACGGGCGACTCACCCGGGCACAGCTCGGCCAGTGACGCCGGCAACGGGACGTCGGCGCTGCGCCTCTATGCGGAGGCCCTCGGCTATGGCACAGGGTCCGTCGAAGGCGACTACAACCTTCCTTCCGCGCCCGCCCTGATGTTCATCTTCAGGCCGACGACCGGTTTCAGCAGCGGCGAGGCTCAACAGGTGGACACCTGGCTGAGAGCCGGCAACGTCGTCGTCTATGCGACCGAAGCACGCGATCCTGACCTCGACACCCAGTTCAACCTCAATCTGTTGAACGGGAGCGTCGATGGCGCCGCCCACGCCGCGGCGCCCATCTTCGGCGGCGTCAGTACGCTGTCGGGCGCCTCCTCGGCCATGGCTTTCAAGCCGTCGGCGTCACAGGTACCGTTGCTCCGAAACGCGAAAGGTGACGTGCTGGCCGTCCGCACCGCCGTTGGGTCCGGGCAGCTGATTGCGATGTCGGATCCGCTCGTGCTCTGCAATGGCTACCTACGGTTGGCCGACAACGGTCGTTTTGCCGCCGACCTGATCGCACTGACACCCAACGGCGGGCGCGTGCTCTTCGACGAGTTTCACCACGGGCAGATCGCCGGCAGCGTGCCGACGGCGACCGCCTGGGTGTTGACGCCCTGGGGCGCCGCGCTCGCGCTGGCGGTGCTCATCATCATGGCGGGCGTTGCCCTGCGTGGCCGTGCCTTCGGGCCGCCCATTCCGCTGCGCCAGGCCGCGGATCGCTCCAGCGCCGAGTACGCGGCCGCGGTCGGCAGCTTGCTGCATCGGACCGGGGCTCGTCGGGTCACGTTGGAGACCTTGCTCACCGCGACTCGCCGTTCCGTCGCGGAGCGCGTCGGCGTCGGCAGTGCGACGCCATCGTCGCAGGTCCTGGAAACTATTGCGCAACGCTCACCCGCTGCCGCGAGCGAGTTATCTCGGGCCGAGGCCGAGCTTCCGTCGGCCGTGGCCTCAGAGGCCGCGGTGCTGGACATGGCCCGGCGGCTGCACGACCTAGCCTATCCAGTGTCTACCGTCGAGAATCAGAAGGAGTCCGCATGAAGGCTGCCGACTTTTACGCACGTTTTCGCTCCGAGGCGTCGAAGGCGATCGTGGGTCAGGACCAGGCCGTCCGCCTTTGCGCCCTGGCCCTGATCGCACAAAGCCATGTCCTCCTCGAGGGCGTGCCGGGAGTTGGCAAAACCCTGCTGGCCAAGACCATCGCCCGTCTGCTATCACTGCAGTATGGCCGGGTGCAGTTCACGCCCGATCTGATGCCGGCCGACATCGTCGGCACATCCGTCTACGACCTGCAGTCGCGGTCGTTCCGGGTTCGTCAGGGACCGGTGTTCACCAACATCCTGCTGGCCGACGAGATCAATCGCGCCCCGGCCAAGGTCCAGGCGGCTCTGCTGGAAGCGATGGAGGAGCGCGGCGTCAGCCTCGAGGGCCAGCAGCAGCCGTTGCCCGATCCCTTCATGGTGCTGGCCACGCAGAACCCGATCGAGTACGAGGGCACCTACCCGCTACCCGAAGCGCAACAGGATCGCTTCCTCTTCAAGGCGGTGATGCCCTATCCCAGTCCGACGGAGGAGCTCGAGATGTTGCGGCGCTGGGATGCCGGCATCGAGCTCAGGGATCCGGCGCGCGCCGGCGTCGAGCCCGTGCTCGATGCGGCGGCCATCATGGAATGCCGCGAGGAAGCGCGCAAGGTGACCGTCGAGGAAAAGGTCCGACGCTACATCATCGAACTGGCGGTCTCGACCCGCCAGGCCGCAGAGCTGGTGCTGGGGGCAAGTCCGCGAGCCGAGGTGCTCCTCATGCTCGCCGCCAAGGCCGCCGCAGCGTTCGATGGCCGTGACTACGTCACCCCGGATGATGTGAAAGGGTTGCTGCGTCCCACTTTCCGGCACCGGCTGCTGCTTCGGCCCGAAGCCGAGGTCGGCGGACAGACCGCCGACAGCCTGCTCGACTCTGTCATCGCCCGGGTTACGCCGCCCCGTTAGGTCGCCCGTGACACTGGTACCGCAGCCGCGCCTGCTTATCGCCCTCTTGCTGGGGACGGTCCCGATCTTGCTGATCATCGTGCATCCGGTATTTCTCATCGCGTTTCTTGGCTACTATGCGGCGTTGCTGGGATTCGCCATCGCCGACGCGGCGCGGCTGCCGAAAAAGTCCGGGTTCATGGCGAGCCGCGTCCTGCCCCAACCGTTTTCGCTGGGCGAAGTGCAGTCGGTGCAGCTGCTGGTCGCCCACTCCGAGGCGGCCGGTCTTCCCGCGGAGGTCGCCGACCACGTGCCCGCGGACCTCCAGCCGGATCGCCGGACCCTGACCGGGACCTTCGACCGGGAGGGCTTGCTGGGCGTCGAGTACACGGTGCAGCCGCCGCACCGCGGCCGCTACGCGTTCGGACCGGTTGACCTCCGCTGCTGGCGACGCGGAGGCTGGCTTGTCCGGCAGGTACGCATCAAGGCCGACGAGCCGGCTGCCGTCTATCCCGACGTGCTTGCCATCAAGCGCTACGAGCTGATGCTGCGCCGCGGCATGCGGATCATGATGGGACTCAGACGAGCCCGCCCGCCGGGGGCGACCACGGCATTCGCGGGGTTGCGCGACTATCTCGCCGGCGATGACGTCCGGCGCATCAACTGGAAGGCGACGGCGCGGCGCGACAGCCCGGTCGTGATGGAAGTCGAAGCCGAGCGCGGCCAGCAGGCGATCATCGCGATCGACTGCGGACGGTTGATGACCGCCCCGGCCGGATACCTGACCAAGCTGGATCACGCCGTCAACGCCGCCCTGCTGCTGGCCTGGGTGGCGCAGAGCCAGGGCGACAAGGTCGGCATGCTCACCTTCAGCGACGGCGTGCGCCGCTTCGTCGCGCCGCAGCGCGGTCCCGCCCAGGTGACGCAGCTCAATAAGGTGCTCTATGACGTGAAGGCTGAGTACGCGGAGCCCGACTTCGCTGAGGCCTTCGCGCAGCTGGCATTGCGGGTCAGCCGTCGCTCGCTGGTGGTCGTCCTCACCGACGTGCTCGACCCGGAGGCCTCGCGTGACCTGGTCGCCCACGCCATCCGCTTGAGCCGGCGCCACCTGGTGATGGTCGTGGCCATGTCCGACCCCGAGGTGCTGGCGGCGCGCTACGCGCCCATCGAACGGGTTTCTCGCGCCTACGAGTGGGCGGCGGCCGAGGAGCTGCTGGCCGCCCGCCGAGCGAGCTTCGAGCAGCTGCGGCAGGGCGGCGTTCTCGGGCTCGATGTCGAGGCCGGCCGGCTCAGCCCCTCGCTGGTCGAACGCTACCTGGAACTCAAGGAGCGGGCGCTGCTCTAGGTCGACGTGGCTGTCGACTGGCGCGACCCGTGAAGAGCAGGTACCAGTAAAGCAAGGCGCCGGTCGACAGACCGACGGCGACCTTGACCGCAGTCGGCGCATCCGACGGGCTGAGGTTGCCTTCGATGATGCCGGCGATGATCAGCAAGGGCGCGAGGCCGGCCAGGATGATGACGGCCTTGCGGGCGGCGAGGACGAGCGCGTCGCGGCGGCGGTAGGCGCCCGGCGAGAGGATCGCCCAGCCCATCATCAATCCGCTGGCACCGGCCGCCACGACGACCGATAGCTCGATCACGCCGTGGGCGACGATGAAATCGAGCAGGCCGGGTGCAATGCCATAGGCGTTCGTCAGGCCGAGGAGGCCGCCCAGCTGGATCCCGTTCGTCATCAGCACGTAGATGGTCGGCAGGCCGAGCAGCACGCCAAACGCGAAGGCGAGGATCGAGACGTTGATGTTGTTCGTCATGATCACGCCCGACATCAGCGCGCGCGTGTCGGGGGAAATCTGGGTCCAGAGCTGGTGGTTATGGACGCCCTGCACGATTTGTGCCGGGACCAGTGAGTAGGCCAGCGTTGGGTCGAGGCTGACGGCGACAAAGGCGACCAGGGCCGGACCGAACAGCAGGAGCGCCGCGGCGATCAGGTAGGGAGCGGCCTCGCGGTAGGTCTGTGGCAGGGTCCGTTTGTAGAAGACCGCGATCCGCTCACCGAGGTTGCCGCCCTGGCGGTAGACGGCCGCGTGCCCGCGCGCCACCAGGCCATTCAGATACCCGGCTACGGGCTCGGTCGGCCAGTCGCGCTTGGCTCGGGCAAGGTCCGCGGTGGCGCGGCGATAGAGCGCTGCCAGCGAGAGAACCTCGGTGGGTAGCAGACCGCCGATGCGGCTCGTCCCCGCCCGCGTCAACAGCTGTTCCAGGCGGTCCCACTCGGGGCGCCGCCGGGTCACGAACTCATCGGCGCGCACCTATCCATGATGACGGACGGCGCCCTCGAACCTCACTCCCCTCCCGTAGCAGGATCGCGACGCCCGGTCGCAAAACTGGGCGCTAGACTGCAGGCGTGCAGCCGCCGGATTCCTCGGACGACCTGGTTGTCTCCACCCCGGAACGGGTCGCGTTCCAGTACGAGATCGCCGGCATCGGCAGCCGTTTCCTGGCGCAGTTCATCGACGTCCTGATCATTACGTTCATCCAGATCATCATCACCATCGGAGCCGGTGCGCTCGGCGGTCTCTTCGGTTCGGCCCAGGTCTTTGCGCTGGTGGAGTTGATCCTGACGTTCGTCCTGATCGCGGGCTACTTCCTCATCAGCGAAGCCGCGATGAACGGGCAGACGCTGGGAAAACGATCGGTGCGCCTGCGCGCAGTGGGCGACCACGGGGAGCCGCTCACGGTTGGGCAGGCGGCGATCCGTAACCTGGTGCGGATCGTCGACTTCCTCCCGCTCTTCTACGCGATCGGCATCGTCACCATGTTCAGCAACAGCCGGGCGAAGCGGCTCGGCGATTTCGCCGCCGGCACGCTGGTCGTCCGCGACCGGGAACGCATCAGCCTCTACGATTTGGCCAGCACGCCCGCGGCGGCGGCACCCGAGTCCAAGCCCGCGTCGTCCATCTGGTCGATACCCAGCACGGACACGGCGGCGGCGTCCGCGGGGCCGTCCGGGGCGATCGATCGTCCGCTCGACCCGGCCCTGCGACGCCTGGTGGTTGCCTATGCGGCCCGCAGGGAGCTGCTTCCGCTGCAGCGGCGAAAGGCTCTGGCGGGGAGCGCGGAAGCGGCCCTCACCGCCGCGCTGCCGGATGTCGTCGCGGCCTCCGGTCCATTGGCGGCGCTCGACCGGCTCGCGGAGCGCGAAGGAATCACGCCGCTTCGCCCCGTTCACCGCAATGCATCGAGCGCGCAGACCTGGGGCGTGACCGCCCTCATTTTTTGCTGGATGCCACTGATTGCCATTCCGACCGGCATCCTCTCCATCGTGTTTGGCAGCGACGCGCTGAAAGCAATCCGAGCGGAGCCCCAGAAATATCAAGGCGAGGACAAGGCGAGGACGGGGCGGCTGCTCGGCATCATCGGGCTGTCGCTGACGTGCATCGAGCTCGTGATCATCATTCTCGCGATCGCCTTCGGGAACCAGAGCTAGAGGCGCTGGCGCCCGGCGATACCGGTGTCGACCGGGTGCCACCACTCAACCTTGCCCTCGCCCAGCTTCCAGCAGAGAAACACGGTCTCCCCCTCACGCTGATGAAAAAAATCGATCAAGCCGATGGAGGGATCGCGCAGCACGATGCCCCACTCCTGCAGCTGACGCAGGTCACGCTCGAGCGTCTTCGTCAGCTCGCCCAGATGCCGGGCCGGCAAGCCTCCGCCATTGTGTGAGGCCTTCTCCCTGACGACCGCCACCGTCTTGTCCTTCGCCAGCGCCTCCTGGGTGGATCGGATCCGCTCCAGCAGCGGCTTGAGCTTGGGGACCAGCGCATTCGCTTCATCGACGCGGTAGAACGTCTCCGGCATCGGCTCAGGCGGCGGAGATGGGCGTCATGGCGCGCAGCCGGGCAACCATCCCCGGCAGCCGGTCGAGGATGAGATCGATCTCGCTGTCCGTGTTGCCTTTGCCGACCGACAGCCGCAGGCTGCCAAGCGCTCGCTCCCGCGGATAGCCGAGCGCGAGGATCACATGACTCGGTTCGAGCGAGCCCGAGGTGCAGGCCGATCCCGAGGAGGCGGCGATGCCGTCCATGTCGAGCTGGAGGAGGAGCGACTCGCCCTCGACGCCATCGAAGAGGAAGCTTGCGTGGTGCGGAAGACGGCTCACCGGGTGTCCGGTGAGCTCGGCCCCCGGGATCCGGCCGAGCACGCTCTCGATCAAGCGATCGCGCAAGCCGATGAGATGGGCCGTGTTCTTCGCCATGTCGCGCTGCGCGATGCCGATAGCTTTCGCCAGTCCCACGATGCCTGCGACGTTCTCCGTGCCGGCGCGGCGGTTGCGTTCGTGCCCGCCCCCCAGCATCTGCGGCAAGAGCCGCACGCCCGAGCGAACCACCAGGCAACCCACGCCCTTCGGACCGTGCAGTTTGTGGGCCGACATCGAAAGCAGATCGACGCCGAGGTCATCGACGCGGGTTGGGATCTTTCCGGTGGACTGGACCGCATCGGTGTGGAAGTAGGCGGTGCTCCGCTCGCGGGTCACGGCGACCAGTTCGCGGATCGGCTCGATCGTGCCGATCTCATTGTTGGCGTGCATGAGGCTGACCAGGATGGTGTCGGGCCGCAGCGCGCGGCCGAGGTCGCCAGGATCGACCAAGCCGTGGTGATCGACGGGCAGCCGCGTCACCTCGAAACCGCCCTGCTCGAGCGCGTCCGCCGAGCGGAGCACCGCGTCGTGCTCGATGGTCGAGGTGATCACGTGCCGGCCCCGGTCCGCGTTCCGCTGCGCGATCCCCTGGAAGGCGAAGTTGTCCCCCTCGGTGCCGCCGGAGGTGAAGATGACTTCTTTGGCTGCCACGCCGTAGAAGGCAGCGACCTCATCGCGTGCCTGGTCGATCGCCTGGCGGGCCCGCTGTCCGAGGCCGTAGACGCTGGAGGCGTTGCCGAACTCATCCGTGAGGTAGGGCATCATTGCCTGGAGCACCTCGGGATCGAGGGGCGTGGTCGCCGAATGGTCGAGGTACACCATCGGCATCATTCTATGGCTCGCGGATTCAAATTTTCCCTCCCCCTCCGCGGGATGGCAGGGTGGGGGCGGCTACGAGGACGTCGGGCGAAACGGACGGCCGCGGGCCAGCTCTTTCAGTGAGCCACTGAATGCCTTCATGTACTCGTGGACGTCGAGCATCTCATCGGTGCTGATCGGACCTTCCTCGGCGGCCTTGGGGAGGCCATCCGGATGCTTGGCCTTCTTGAGCAGGAGGACGGCGACGAAGCTCACCCCACAGTTGGCGCAGGTCACCTCGACGGTGCAGTGCCCATCGGCCTCGTTGAGCAACTTGACCTGGCAATCGGCCAGCGCTTGCGAGCACGCCAGGCACTTGTAGTACTTGGCTCGCTCCTTGATCAGCGCTATCAGATTCACTGATGTCCACTATAGATGGCGCTCCAGCGCTTGGCCAAGCGCCGGATTCGAACGATCAGCCGGCGAGGCGGTAGATCCGGATCTGCGGGCCAGGCCTGACCCAGTCCGCATATCCCGCGAGGGGGACATAGTAGGTGTCGATCGGGTCGAAGACACTGTCCGGACATCCGTTCGTCGGCGAAAAGCTCGCCAGCGGTGGTCCCTGTGCCCGCAACGTCCGCTCGAGCGGGCTGAGCGCCTGACATCCGGTGCCGGGTGTTTCGTAGCCAACGACGACGTAGGTAATCCCCTCTTTCCGAAAGCTGTCGAGCGATGTCAGCTGGAGATCGTCGCGAGTCAGCTCGCGGATGGTGTATTGGGTTTCCAGCCGGCTGTCGAGGAAGGACGCGACATACAGATCCGTCGCCCCGTGGCTGTGCTCGCCGCTGTCGATCATCGCCTGGTCGTGAGCCGGACCGGCCATGTAGGGCACCGCAGCCCTGCCGCCGGCAGGCACGTGCTGCGCCAACCAGTTGAAGGCGAGCGTACGCGTGTCGGTCTGCTGGATCAAGAGGTCGTAGCGAAGGTCGTGAGCGAGCGGCGCCACCGCGATCAACACGAACGCCACGGCCAGCGCCAGCCGGCGCGCCTTACCTCGCGCGGTGAGCTCGACGAGCGCCGCCAGGGCACGACCGCCGAGCAGCAGCAGCGGCGGGATCATCGGATCGGCATAGCGAAGAAAAACCGAGCGCCCGGCGCCGATCAACAGGAAGTAGACGACCAGGAACGTCAGGATGATCAAGTCGGCCGGCTGTCGGCGCCAGGCGGCGTAGGCGACACCGATACCCGCGAGCAGCACGAGCACCGGATCGATGCCAAACCACAGCGCAACACTCAGCTGGACCCACCCGATGGCCGGTGCGCTCGCCCGTCCCAGGTGCTGAAAGATGTAGCCGATGCCATGCTGCGTCATCGCTGGGTCGAGCACCAGGAAGGGGGATGTGACGGCGAGCGTGATGACGCCAACCGCGGCAATCAGTGCGAGGCGTGCCAGCAGTCGCGGCCACCGGGTCAGCTCGGCGTGGGACCGAAGCGTTTGGGCGGCGGCGATCCCGGCGAAAACCAGCGCCCCGTTGTACTTGAGGCTCGCCGCGACCCCAAGGCTGATGCCGTTGATCAACAGCGGTCCCAGACCGCGCGACTGGATCGTGCGATAGGCGACGTATAGCGTCGCGATGGTGGCCAGGGTCAACGGGATGTCGAGCGTCGCGAAATGGCTATCGCGCACATGGAGAAAGGCGACCGCTAGCGCCGCGGCTCCGAAGAACCCGGCGAGCCATCCATACGCCCGGCGCCCGAACTCGAAGACGACCAGGACGGTAAGACTGCCCAGCAACGCATCGAGGACCCGGATCCCCAGGTAGCCCGACGCCGGGTCGGAGACCAGCCCCAGCAGACGGAACGGCGCCAGCCAGGCCGCCCCAACATAGAAGTAGAGATGAGGCCAGTCGGCGAAGTGCGGGTTCAGGATTCCGTGGAAGACGCCCATGGCCCGACCGACGGTGACGTCCTCATCCGGCCGGTAAAGGGCCGGCAGTCCGAAGTTGATCCCCCAGAGCCGCAGCCCAGCGGCGACGACGAACACGCCGGCGACCGCACCAGCGGCAAAGCGAGGCGGCCGATCCGGGCTAGCCGCCGACGAGGTCCGGCCGGGTGGGGCCGTAGAGATCGACCGGCACGGGCGTGGGCTCGTGCTTCCTGGCTTCGAGCTTCTTGACCGCGTCGATAGCGGCGGTGGTCGCGTCGCCGACGGCCGTCGTGATCTGCCGTGTCAGCTGCGATCGGACGTCGCCCGCCGCGTAGACGCCGGGAAGGCTCGTCTGCATCGTCGAGTCCGTCACCAGGAATCCGAGCGGGTCGTGCTCGACGTGCTCCCGGTGATCGAAGAACTGAACGTTGGGTTGAAAGCCGATGAAGACGAAAAGGCCGGTGACCTTCAAGGGTCGGGTCTGGCCGGTCACAACGTCCTTCAACGTGATCTCCTTGACCTGGCCATCCTCACCCTTGACCTCGGTGACGATCGTGTTGGTGATCAGCTCAACCTTCGGATGCTTGCGTGCCGCCTCGACCAGAATGGCCTGCGCTCGGAACTGCTCGCGCCGATGGATGATGTAGACCTTCTTCGCGAAGCGAGTCAGAAACACGCCCTCCTCGAGCGCGGCATCACCGCCTCCGACCACAGCGACCTCCTCCTCTTTGAAGAAGGCGCCATCGCAGACGGCGCACTGCGAGACGCCGCGACCCTGGAACTCGCTCTCGCCGGGAATACCAAGCTTCAGCGGCTCACCGCCCGCAGTCAGGATCACGAAATCCGCCGTGTACTCACCGTCTTCGGTCTGCACGACCTGCTTGTCCCCGCGGCGGTGGATGCCGGTCACACGGGCCGTCTCCAGCTCCACGCCGAACTTGACAGCCTGGTCGGCCATCCGTTGGGCCAGCTCCGGCCCGGTGATGTGGTCGAAGCCAGGGTAGTCTTCGATCGCCTCGGTGTTGAGCAGCTGGCCGCCCGGCGCGCCGCGCTCCAGCACCACGGTTTTGACCCGCGCTCGTCCGGCGTACAGGGCGGCGGTCAAGCCGGCCGGCCCGGCGCCGATGATGACCACGTCGTACTGGCGGTCTTTTTCCATCGTTTGCGAAGCTCCCATGTTATCTAAGCCTTATCCCAACTCCAGTATTCCCCAATTGGCCTCTCCTGAACGAGCCTGGCCACCGCGTCGCGCAACGTAACCCCGGGCGGTATATAACTGCGGAAGCGGATGTCTGAGGACCCTACAACCGGCGCCGCGGTGTTCGCTCCCTCCGGAAGGGTCGTGGCGTTGCCTCAGGCCGGCGCCACCCAGGATCATGACCATCTCACCTGGGCGTATCAAACACATGTCACAGCGATCTATCAGTACATCTACAGCCGAGTCGGGAACCGCCCGGACGCCGAGGACCTCACCGCCCAGGTGTTTATGAAGGCCATCACCGGCATGCGTAACGACGTCTCGGTCCCCGAGCTGCGCAGCTGGCTGTACCGGGTGGCCCAAACGACGCTCGCCGACCACTGGCGGGAGTATTACGCCGAGGACGCGGGGGAGCTGGAGGACGACGTAACCCGACCGCCGGCGCCGCGGGAGAATCCCGAAGCCGTGCTACGGGTGGACTCCCTGCTCGCCACCCTTCCCGAAAGCTACCGCCGGGTCCTGGAGCTCCGCTTCTTGCGCGGCTACTCCGTGCGTGAGACCGCCCAGGAGCTCAACCTCAGCGAGACGAACGTCAAGGTATTGCAATTCCGGGCCCTTAACCGGGCGGGCCGGGAACGCGGGAGGGCGACGTGAACGACGATCCCGAGCAGCTCGACAAGCACGTCGAGGACCTGCTGCAGGACCGCCGGCCGGAGCGCACGCCGCTCGGCGATGAAGCCGCGCTACGGGCGCGGCAAACCGCCGCGATGCTCCGAGCCGCCAAGCCGGGAGCCGGCCTTCCGTCGAAGGAGTTCCTGGAGCGGATGCAAGGCTCGATTCATGGATGGGTTGGAGAGCGGTCGGCGCGCCCGGAACCGACGGCGCGGCCCAGCCGTCGCTCTCTCCTGCTGACCGGAGTTGCCGGGATCGCGGCCGGCGTCGCGGCGGTGATCGGAATCGAGCAAGTCGTCAAATCGGCACCAAAAGTTGCGAAGCGGCCGCTCGTCGAGAAAGGCAGCTGGAAGCCGGTCAAGGCGCTGGCGGAGCTGCCCGAGGGCACTCCAATCGCCTTCCGTTCCGGGGCCATCGAGGGCTTTCTCACCCGCACCGGCAACAAGGTCACGGCCCTGTCGGCGGTCTGCACCCACATGGGCTGTATCCTTAACTACAGCAAATTCAGGGATCGGTTCGAGTGCCCATGCCACGGGGCGACCTTCGAGAAGGATGGGCAGCCCACCAACTATTCAAGCCCACTCTCCCCGTTGCCTTCACTGCAGGTCAAGGTCGAGAACGGGCAGGTCGAGGTCTACACTGCCTAGCGGCAAGCTCCGCGCTGTAACAAGCGGTCGTATCAAGAGGCAGACCATACACAGTGGAGGGATGCCAGCATGCTGATGTACGCTCGGGTTCGTTGGGTTGGAGTAGGACTTTTCGTTTCGGCGGTGATGGCGGCATGTGGCAGTCAATCGCCTTCATCGAGCTCGAACTCCGCGACAGCGACACCCTCGCCGTCGGCCACGCCCGTCGTGATGACAAAGATGGTTGGGTCCGAAGGAAATATCTTGGTGGCGGGCTCAAACGGCATGACCGTCTACAACTTCAGTAAGGACACGGCAGGCGTCAGCAACTGCAAAGGTGCATGCATCACAAACTGGCCCGCGCTCACCGTCCCCAGCGGCCAGACGCCGACGGGCGGCTCCGGCGTGACCGGTCAGCTGGGCACGATCACCCGCGATGACGGCACGCTTCAGGTCACCTACAACGGCTTGCCGCTCTACTTCTTCCACAGCGACGCGGCGCCGGGCGACATCAAGGGCAAATACACTAACTGGAGCCTGGTCAAGCCATAGCCCCCGCTGGGTCGAGTTCTTGATTGGAGAGACCCGTCAAATGAATTTCCACGACAGGAGGACGTTCGTAGACTCTCGGGTCGCACTGGCCGCGGCGTAGGTCGCCAGCGCCGCGGCGTTGTCGTCGTCGGTCAGCACCCACATGCCGTGGCAATTCCGCTCACGGGCGAGCGCGGCAAGCGCCTTGACCAGGGCCGTGCCGTAGCCTCGGCCACGAAAACTGGGATCGACGCCCAGCTCGTAAAGAAACATCTCCGTTCCTTTGTCGGGGTGGGTCATCTCGACGCCGGTCACGAAGCCGGGGACCACCTCGCCTTCGTAGGCCACCAGGATGTGGTGGCCGTCGGAGTTGAGAAACCGCGTTCCTGCCGCGGCCTGCACAGCTTTGTCGAACTGAGGGCCGACGTTTTCGAGCGCCTGCTCATCACCCGGGCCGAGTCTTCTGATGTCCATGCAACGAGGCTACTGCGACGACCCCATCCAGCCGGCGATCTGGGCTCGCGAGTTAAACCCCAGCTTGTTCAGAATGCCGCGGACGTGGCTCTCGACGGTGCGCTCGGAGATGAAGAGGCGCGCTCCGATCTGCTTGTTGCTCAGCCCGTCGGCGACGAGCCGCGCAACCTCTACCTCTCGCTTCCCGAGTACTCCCACCGCCTGCACCGCGCTTCTCCAACCGTGTCACCGCGTATCTGGCCTTGCTCGATGATCGCTATCCGTCAACCGACGAGGAGCAAGCGGTCCACCTCAACTTCGTGTATCCGGATGTTCGCCAGATGAGCCGTTGGCTGCCCCTGATCAAGTGGTTTCTGGCCATCCCGCACTACGTCGTTCTCTTCTTTCTCGGGATCGCAGCCGTGGTGGCCGTCATCGTTGCCTGGTTTGCTATTCTCTTCACGGATACCTATCCACGAACGCTGTTCGACTTCGTCGTTGGCGTCATTCGATGGGGCAACCGGGTCAACGGCTATGCCTTCACCTTGGTGACCGACCAGTATCCACCCTTCAGGCTGAGCTAAGCGCAAGTCAGGACGCGCAAGGACGTATGGTAAGGGCATCATGGCTCGGATCGCATGGATCGAGGACGACGACGCATCGGGTGAGATCGCTGAACTCTACCGTCAGCTGAAAAAAACGTCGGCGAAGGGGAACGTCCCCGACATCCTGCGGACCATGAGCCTGCGACCTGACTTCTTGCGTGCCATCGACCAGGCGAGCCGGTTGCATTTCAGCGACGGGGCGCTAAGTCGAGCGGAACACGAAATGATCGCCTCCTACGTCTCGGCGCTGAACCGCTGCCATTATTGACTGAGCAGCCACGCCTGGTTCCTGCAGTTGCAGGGAGAGCAATACTCAAAAGCGGCGGCGGCGCTGCGCGACGGGGACCTCGACGCCGCCAATCTGTCGGCAAAACACCGACTGCTCCTGGAATTCGTCGAGACGCTGACCCGGCACGCGTATCGCATCACGGATGAGCAAGTGCAGCGGCTTCGCGAGGCCGGGTGGACCGACGCGCAGATCGCTGAAGCGGTCTACGACGGCGCGCTCTTCAACCTCTTTGTGCGCCTTGCCGACGCCTTCGACATCCATCCCGACCCGTCGTACGATGCCGCCGGCGTTCCCGGGATTCTGAGCCAACGCGACCAGGCCTGACCTTTAGCGGACCCCTACTGCACCGTGGCGCTGTCGAGCAACTGGGCAACCAGTGACGAGCTCGGGTCGTCCAGCAGAAAGAGCAAGTTGTAGTAACGGCTGGTCGTGGTGATCCTGACCTCGTGGACGAGCGCGGGACAGCCGCTGCCGGCCAGCTTGACGCCGAACACGCGGTCGGTGGCGGGAAGGTCGCCGACGAGGACCTGCTCGGTGGAACGTGCCGTCCAGGTGGACCGGCCGGGAAGGGGAGCCGACACCTTGGTCTCCGTCGGCGCCTGGTCTTTCGCGCCACTCTCCAGGTAGAGCAACGCCTGCGGCCCGCCCTTGTAGTGCGCCTCCGCCTTCCCCGGTGCCACCGACTGGAACTGATAACCGACCGGCAGCCAGATCTTCAGCGAGTCGGTCGAGGCCAGGCTAATCGGGTAATTGGTCGTATAGCGCCCAACCAGCCAACCGTCCCGCCCGTCGCCCAGGCGAATCCGATACCAGGTGCCATCAGGACTGCCCTGTTCCTCCTGGACGGTCAATTGCGTTCCGGTGGCCAGCGTCGTGACGCGGGTCGCCGAAGACGACGGCGCGGCCCGAACGTTGACCCCGTCCGAGGCATGGATCCAGGCGCTCCGTGGGATCGTCTGGACTTGTTCGGTGCGGTGAACCACCACGTCGGGGCACTGGCCACCAGCGGAGGGGGTGACCAGCCTGTTTGCCCCCGGCGACGTGTGCGAGCCGGATACCGACAACGCCACGTGATGGTCCCAGGGCCGGAGCACGGCGAGCCCAACCTCAGCGCCTAGCAGTGTGAAGACCAGGCCCCATAAGGCCAGCTCGAGCTTTTTCACGATCCTAGCCGCGTCCCGGGTTGTCGGGCGTTGCCGTCACGGTGGCCGCGTTTGAGGGCTGGGCGGCCACGTTATCGATGGAGCACCTCACCGTGGTCGTCGCGTTGTACGCCACGTCCGGCACGACCCGCGCTTGGCAACTTCCGAGCACCTGTCGAGAGGCCGCGTCGGTGATCGCGAAGGTGATGGTGGACGGCGCCCGGGCACCAACCAGCCCGCCTAGATTCTTGAGCAAGGCCGAGACCACGCACGGCGAGCCGCATCCCGAGGTGTCGACCGACACGACCGTGTAGATTGGCGGCAGCGTCGTGAGGTTCGAGAAATCAATGACATTCGTAGGCACAGAGATCTGGAAGTCGTGGTTGTAGTTGACGAACCGGAGGTCGGCGTCGCGAATGCCGTCAACCACAACGCCGTGTTTCAACCGCACGCGTAGCACTCGATAAGGGGCCTGCGCGGTGATGAACACCTCGCCCCGTGCGCCGGACAGGTCGACGGCATCGATTCCATCCACCGACACGTGGTCAGTGCGGTGCGTGACCGCCTGGCCGAGGAAGGTCGACCTGAAGGTATTTCCATCGGTCAGGTCCGTCAGGTGGGGGATCTGGCCGGCCGAGCCCTTCCACCACCCATCTCCCGCGGCCTTGACGAAGCTTCGGGAGACAAGATCGCTGCCCATGTGCGCAGACAGAAACTGTTGCCCACGAAAATAGGTGTTGTTGCCAAGGATGATCGCCTCGAGCTTGAGGTCGGGCGTCGTGACGGTTACGTACTCGGAGTCGGGCCGGCTCAGTTGCAGGTCGATCGACCACTGGTTGCTGCCCTCGCTGTACGACCCGGTGATCTCGAAGCTGTCGGCCGCGGACAGGCTGCCGGTGGCGCCGGTCTCCAGGCTGCGGGTCGTCGGCAGGTCGAGACCGACCCGAAGATCGCAGCCGGAGAGCGCGGCAATGACAACGACTCCGATCAACCCTGGCCGGGCCCAGGGCCTCGCTTGCGAGGGGGGGCGAAATGCTAACACAGCCTTGGCCCTGTAACGCGTTGGGTCTTCTGAGCGTTACTCAACGGTGAGCGCCAAGCGCCGGGCGGTTCGCCTCTTCGGCCACGAATACTCGGTCATCCTCCCCAGCCTCCGCGATCCCCGGATGCATGTTGCCGCGGTGCTCGTGACGCTCCAGGTGCTGGGCCAGACCGTCCTCGGGTTTCGGCTCTCGGTGGCGCAGATCCTCATCTGTCTCGCGACCGGTGCTCTGATCGAGTTCGGCGTCGCCTTCTTCAAGGACAGCGCCATCATGTGGCCGGCCAGCGGATTGTTGACTGGCAACAGCACGGCCTTCATCCTACGGACTCCCGGCACGCTTCATGGCCAATGGTGGAGCACGCATGGAATCTGGATCTTTGTCGGCGTGGTCGCCGTCTCGATGGCGTCGAAGTACCTGATCCGCTGGCGGGGACGGCACATCTTCAACCCCTCGAACCTTGGCCTGGTCATCGCCTTTGTCGCGCTTGGCCCCAAGCTCACGGAGCCGCAGGATCTGTGGTGGATCCCACCTGGGCCGTGGCTGATCGTGACGTACGCGGTCCTGATCGTCGGTGGGCTGTTGATCGCGTGGGAACTGCGGTTGCTCGGCCTCGAGCTGGCCTTCATGGCTGGCTTTGCGGCCTTTACCGCCCTGGCGCTTGCCCTCGTACCCGACCATTGCATGGTCGCCAGCTGGCACGTGGCTCCGATGTGCGGTGTTGAACTCTGGCAGATCCTGGTGTCCTCGCCCGAACTCCTCGTCTTCGGCCTCTTCATGATCCCCGACCCGCGGACAGTGCCCGACGGCCCGGTGGCGCGCGTAGCGTTCGGCATTGTCGTGGCCATCCTGGCGGTGCTGCTGATCGGCCCGACGACCCTTGAGTTTTGGACCAAGACGGCGATCCTGGGCAGCCTGGTCATCGCCTGTGCGCTGCGCTTTGCGCTGGCGCGGTTTCTGGCCCCACTCGAAGCCCGGGACAGGCAGAGGGCTGGGAGGCGTCGCCCGAGCTGGCGGCTGCCGGCGGCGCTCGCCATCGCGTTGCTATTGGTTGGCACCATTCCGGTGGCCGCGGATCTATCGACCCACAGCCCGGAGCCGGCCGCGGGGCTCGCCGATGGGTCGACGCCGTCGCTCGCGCTCACCGTCGGCGCCGCGCCCGCCATCGGTAGCGCAGTCTCGAGTTCGGCTGGCGCCGCCCTGCCGCCGCCAGGAAATTCCGGACCCGCCTCCGCATCGGCGCAGCTATGGATCTTGCCGCCGATTCCCACGGTAACGGTCGCGTCGAATGTCATCGCCTTCGACCAGTCGGCGCCGCGGAACGCGGCGAAGATGGCCCAGGACGCGGTGCTCGACCTCATCATCGAATCCGAGGCCCGTCGTGCCCACGACCTGAAGCTGGCTGAGAGTGGAGCCACGGGCGATGGCCTCAAGGAATTTACCGACGTCATCAAGGACGACATCAGTTCCGGAAAGCTCATCCAGAAGACCTACAGCTTCGACAAGGTCAGCCTCAACCTCTTCCTTCCGAAGTTCAGCAGCCAGGCGTCGCGGCTCGTCGGCGTTACCCTGACGGGGACCTCGACCTTTATCACACGTGACGTCTCCGGCAACGTGCTTTCGCAGACCAGCACGCCCTATTCGAAGAGTTGGGGCATCGACACCGCGGCGGGCGTGACTCACCAGGTCATCATTAATGACTACACGGATCTAGCCCCGGCCCCCTGATCCCGAGGCGTCGGGCCGCCGCTAACGGCCGGCGCCTACTGACGGACGATGGCCGGCGCGCGCCCGCGTAAGACGAACTTCTGGATCTTCCCGGTGGCCGTCTTCGGTAGCTCCTCCACGAAGTTGAACCATTGCGGCACCTTGAAGTGCGCCAAATTCGCGCGGGCAAAGTCTCGAAGCTCCTCCGCGGTCGCGGTCTGACCGGCTTTCAAGACGATGAACGCGCAGGGAGCCTCGCCCCAACGCTCATGCGGCAGCCCGACGACCGCCACCTCCTGGACGGCCGGATGGCGCAGCAGGCACCCTTCGACCTCGACCGAAGAGATGTTTTCGCCTCCGCTGATGATCACGTCCTTCAGTCGGTCACGGATCTCGGCGTAGCCGTCCGGGTGCACGACGGCGGCATCGCCGGAGTGGAACCACCCGTCCCGGATCGCCTTGTCCGTTGCCTGGGGATCGCGGTAGTAACCCTCCAGCACCACGTTGCCGCGGACCACGATCTCGCCGATCGTGCTCCCATCGTGTGGCACTTCTTCACCGGTTTCCGTGTCAACGACGCGCAGGTCGCCGGATGTGATGAGCTCCACGCCCTGCCGTGCCTTGACCGTGGCACGTTCAGCGGCCGATAACGCCGCGTGCTCCGGCAGGGGATCGCAGACCGAGATGAACGGTGAGGTTTCGGTCAGGCCATAGACCTGCGTCACCTCCCAGCCCAGCTCACCCTCGAGCCGCTCGATCGTGGCGGCAGCCGGTGGGGCGCCCGCTGTCACGACGCGCACGCCGCGCGGTACCTCGCCGCGGAGGCTGGCTGGGGCGTTGGCGAGGCCGATCAAGACCGTCGGCGCCGCGCACAGCCAGCTCACATGCTGCTCGCGGATCAGCCGGAAGATCGTCGCCGGCTCGGGCTTCGGCAGACAGATGTGCGTGCTCGCGGCGGCCGTCACCGTCCAAACGAACGTCCATCCGTTCGCGTGGAACATGGGCAGGGTCCAGAGGTAGCGGTCGCCGATCCCCAACCGGAGGTGCAGCAGGGTTCCGATCGTGTTCAGGTAGGCGTTGCGGTGGGTGATCATGACGCCCTTGGGCCGCGCCGTCGTGCCGCTCGTGTAGTTGATGGTGAGGAGATCGCCCTCGCCGATGTCCGGCCGGCTGACGTCGGGTGATTGGGTCGCGAGCGCCGTCTGGTAGTCAGTCCACCCCGCTCGTGTGCCTGTCAGCGCGACGAAATGCTTGACGTCCCCCAGGCGGTCGCGAACGCTGTCGACGCTTTCGAGGTACTCCTCGGTGGCGCATACGACCGTCGCCCCAGAGTGGTCGATGATGTAGGCGAAGTCGTCGGCCGTCAGCCGGTAGTTGACTGGAACCAGCACCGCGCCAATCTGCGGCACGGCGTAAAAGGACTCGAGCTGCTGGTGGACGTTCGGCGCGATGTAGGCGACCCGGTCACCCTGGCGAACGCCCATCCGTTGGAGCGCCGCGGACCAGCGGTCGCAGCGGTCGAAGAACTGCTCGTAGGTGAGCCGGAGCTCGCCGTCGACGACCCCCTCGCGTTGCGGATGCAACCGGCGAGTCCGCCGCATGAACTCGAGTGGCGTGAGCGGCGTCTCCATCGAGCCCTTCCTCCTCCCACTGCCCGGCTTTCCGCCGAGTCTAGTCCGGTGCCGACTCCATAGATAGTAAGACGCCGGGAGAAACCAAACGGGGGTCAGCTGCGTTACCTGTCGGGCGGGGGCGTTGCCGGCTCTTCGCTAGACTCGAACAGCGAACATGGACCAGGTTTCCAGCACGCCAGTCCTCGACCGGATCACGAGTCCGGCCGATCTTCGCGCCCTGAGCGATGTGGAGTTACGCGCCCTGGCGGAGGAGATCCGCCAATTCCTGGTGGCGACGGTCTCCAAGACCGGTGGCCACCTCGGCCCCAACCTCGGCGTCGTGGAGCTGACCCTGGCCCTCCACCGTGTGTTCGAGAGCCCGAAGGACCGGATCCTGTGGGACACCGGCCACCAGGCGTACGTCCACAAGCTGCTGACCCGCCCCCGTGAGGGGTTTGCCCGGCTGCGCAAACTGGGCGGCATGAGCGGCTATCCGAATCGAACCGAGAGCCAGCACGACTTCATCGAGAACAGCCACGCGTCCACCGGGCTCAGTTACGCCTCCGGGATGGCCGAGGCGATGCGGCGGCAGGGCGATCGCGGACACGTCGTCGTCGTCGTGGGCGACGGCGCCCTGACTGGCGGCATGGCCTATGAAGCGCTGAACAACATCGGTCATCGCAAGACCCCGGTGATCATCGTCGTCAACGACAACGGCCGGTCCTATGCGCCGACGGTCGGCGGCCTGGCGCAACACCTCGCGCAGCAGCTCACGGTCCTCAATCCGACGTACCACCGGACAAAGAGCCGCGTCGACCGGATCCTGCGTCGCGTCCCCGCCGGCGACAAGGCGATCGAAGCCGGACGCCGGATCAAGGAAGGCCTGAAAGAGCTGGTTTCGCCGCGCACCTTCTTCGAATACCTGGGCATCAAGTATTCGGGCCCGATCGACGGTCACAACATCGAAGACATCGAGCGCACACTCCGCCAGGTCAGCCGGCTGGGTGGCCCGTCGGTGGTGCACGTCATCACGACCAAAGGCCGCGGCTACGGGCCGGCCGAAGAAGACGAGATCGACCATCTGCACGGCGTGAGCGCCTTCGACGTGCTGACGGCCAAGCCCTTGAGCCGCAAAGTCTCCTACACCGATGTCTTCGGCGAGGCGCTGGTGCAAGAAGCCGAACGAGAGCCACGGTTGGTTGCGATCACCGCGGCGATGGGCAGCAGCGCCGGGCTCGGGCCATTCGCCGAGCGGTTCCCCGACCGCTTCTACGACGTCGGGATCGCGGAACAGCACGCCGTCACCTTCTCGGCGGGCCTGGCCATGGCCGGCCTGCGCCCGGTGGTCGTCATCTACTCGACCTTCCTGCAGCGTGCCCTCGACCAGGTGATGATGGACGTCTGCCTGCACAAGCTGCCGGTCACCTTCGTGCTCGACCGGGCGGGGATCACCGGCGATGACGGCCCCTCGCACCACGGCATCTTCGACCTGACGTTCCTTCGAGCGATGCCGGGCCTCACCCTGGCCGCGGCCAGTGATCCGCAGGAGCTGCGCGACCTGTTGCATACAGCCGTCACGCACGAGCCCGCTGGCCCGTTCGCGATTCGTTTTCCCAAAGGCGCAGCCGGCGAGAGCGAGGCGCAACCTGGGCAGTTCCTCCCGGTCGGCGAATGGGAGGTGCTGCGGCAGGGCAGTGCGGCGCTGTTGCTGGCGACCGGCAAGCTGGTGGCGGTCGCGGTGGAAGCCGCCGCCCTGCTCGACAAGGAGGGCCTGCCGCTCACGGTCGTCAACAGCCGCTACATCAAGCCACTCGATCCCAGGCTCGAGAGCTGGGCGCGACGTCACCCGGCGGTGCTCACGCTCGAGGACAACGTCGTGACCGGTGGCTTCGGGTCGGCCATCACCGAAGTCCTCGCGCCCCTCGGTATTCCGGTCACGGTGATGGCGGTGCCCGACACGTTCATCGAACAGGGCGGCCAGGCGGAGCTGCTCAAACAGCTCGGGTTGGACGCGCCAGGCGTCGCCGCCCGCGTGCGCCGGGCGGTGGGCGAGACTGACTCGATGCCGCAGCCCGCGACGCAGCCCGGCAGCTAGGCGGGCGGCCGACGGCGACCTCAGCCGACGCTCTCGCCGCGGGTCGCGCCTACCAGAGGCAGCTTCTGGCGCTGCTGGGTGATGACGACCCGGCCAGGGTCATGGAAGGTACCGAACCAATGTTGCGGTCGGTACTGAACGATGCGGATTCCGACCTGCGCAAGCGGCCGGCGCCCGCCGAATGGTCCGTGCTCGAGCTGCTCGGCCATCTGGTCGACGCCGAGACGGTGATGTCCGGGCGCTTTCGCTGGACGGTCAGCCAGGATGAACCGCCGCTGCTCGGATACGACCAGGACCTGTGGGTGGCGCGCCTGCGCCACAACGACGGCCAGCCGGACGAGCTGCTGGCGGTGTTCTCTGCTCTGCGCAGCGCGAACCTTCAACTCTGGCGCCGGTCGTCAGCCGACGACCGCCAACGACTGGCGATGCACGCGGAGCGGGGACCCGAGAGTTACGAGTTGATGTTCCGCATGCTGGCCGGGCACGATCGCTTCCACCTTAACCAGATGCGCGACACGCTTCGCCAGTTGCGCCCCGGGCGCTAGGCCAGCCGGGACTCAGAGTCGGCGTCAGCGTCGGCGCCGACGACGTGCAGGCGCGGCGCAGCCGGTTGGGGTTCGCTCTTGACGGATACGCTCTCGGACGGCGCCGCGGCGACCAGGGGAAGCGTGAGGGTGAAGGTACTGCCTGAGCCCGGGCGTGATTCCACCCGGATGTCGCCACCGTGCTGGCGGGCCAGCTCGCGGGAGAGGTAAAGGCCGAGACCGGTCCCCCCGACGTGGCTGGTCGCGCGGTGTTCGATCCGCTCGAATCGGTTGAACAGCCGGGGGAGGTCCTCGCGGGCGATGCCCACGCCACTGTCCACCACCCGCAGCGTCGCGACCCCATCGGCCACTGAAACAACGCACTGGACCCGCCCGCCGGTGGGCGAGTACTTGATCGCATTCTCGAGCAGGTTGCTGACGATCGTCTTGATCCGATCGGCGTCGCCCAACACCGTGACAGCAACGGGGGGCGTTTCGAGCGTCAGCACGTGATCCGGGCCGGCGAGGGGTCGAGCAACCTGCATCGCGTCGGCCGCAACTTCGCAAACGTCCAGGCGGTCGCGTTTCAACGCCAGCCGGCCGTCCTCGAGTCGCGCCGAATCGAGCATCTGCGCGACCAGCAGGCTCAGCTCGGCGGTCTTCGCTTTCAGCACCTCCACCGCTCGCAGCCCGGACTCCTGGAGCTGGCCGAGTGAGCCCTGCTCGAGCATCGAGAGGTAGCCGTTGATCACGCCCAGCGGGCTGCGCAGCTCGTGCGAGGCGAGGTTGAGGAACTGGGTCTTCGTCTTCTCCAGGGCCGCCAGCCGCTCGGTCACCCGGGCCCGATCGAGCGCCGCGGTGATGTTCGCGGCGTAGCCACGCAGCCGGCTCATCTCGTCGGTGCCGAAGAATGGGGTGTACGGTCCGGAGACGACCACCATCGCGCCTACGCCGAGGTCGAGCGGCAACGGCACGACGATCGCGTCCTCGCGGCTCGAGCCCGGGGTAGCGAGGAGGCTCGGCTGGCCCCTTGGATTCACGTGGGCCGCCAGCCGGAGCGCGGTCTCCTTGTCCAGGCCTCGCAATGCCAGCACCTCGCCGTTGGCGTCGACGATGGCGATGCCGTCAGCCCCGACCAGTCGGAGTCCCCACTCGGCGGCGCGCTTGGCCAGGGTCGGTCGATCCGGGCTGAAGAGCACCAGGTCGTAGACGGCATCGCGGTACTGGTCTTCCTCGCCCTGGCGCCAGAGCCGCCGCAGCCACCTGGGCGCTGCGAAGCTGACGTAGAGGAGGGGCAGCGCGACGATCGCCACCGCTTCGAAGAGCCACTGCACCCCGGGGTTGGTGGCCGCAGCTCCCCCAAACCCGGCGACCAGCAGGATGAGAACGATCGCCCCGTAGCCGCCGGCGATCGCCCGCAGCCGCGCGCGCTGCACCGCCGGCCGGCGCCGGGAGGCGATCCAGAAGCGAACGATCGGCTCGACCACGCAAGTGGACCAGACGAGAACCACGACGATGGTGGCCATCGATTGCAGGGCGGTCGGCCGCTGGTGCAGATCAGACGGAATCCCCACCACCAGTGCAAAAGCCGTCGCCGCCAGCGTCAGCACCAATGCCCCGACCTGCAAGCGCCGGCTCAACGGAATGAAGCTGTCGCGGAAGAGGAGAAGGGCGTAGCCCGACGCCATGAAGAGGACCAGGGCGAGATCACCCAGGGCGGGGTCAAGTCGGTGGCCGGTGAGGGTATTCAGCTGGCCGACGACACCCGTCACGCCGAGAGTTGCGAGCGCCAACGCCAGGTAGCCGCGGCTCCGCTCCCGATGGCGAAGCCAGTCCACGACGGTGAACACACCCAGCGCCAGGAAGCAGAGGCTGACGACAGCCTGAACGATCTGGAGCGGCTCGCCCACTGACACAACTTTACGCCTCCCTCATCAGAAAAAGCGACATCTGGTGACGCACCCGCATGATCATCAGACGGCTATCACCTTTTCCATAAACAGTTGGGTCTCAGCCGACCGCTATCATCGGGCTGGCCCCCGCGGGGTGGGAGGAGGTGAACCGGGTGGACGACGCGCTTCGGATCGCGATCGTCGCACCAGCCTGGTACCCTCTGCCGCCGAAGGGCTACGGAGGCACTGAGCTGGTGGTGCATCTGCTCCACACCGAGCTGCGCCGCATGGGCCACGAGGTCACCGTCTTCGGCGCGGAAGGATCGGCGGCGGGGGTGACGATGCTGGCGGACGTCGCCTGGAGCCACGATCTCGGAGGATCGGCGGAGGCCGCCCGGCAGGCGACGTATTTGGCCCGGGTTTACGACGCGATGGGCATCCGCCACTTCGACGTCATCCACGATCACACCGGTTTCGAGGGCCTGCTGCTGGCCCTCCAGAGTGGGCTGGCGCCGGTGGTGGTCCACACCATGCACGGCGAGCTGTCCGAACCGATGTGCACCTTCTACCAAGAGGTGGACGAGCGGGCTCGCCTATGTGCCATCAGCCTGGCCCAGGCGGCGAGCGCCCCCGACATCAAGCTGGCCGGTATCGTCCACAACGCCGTCGAGCTCCCGGCGGCGCCACCGAGTGCCGCCCACGAGCGCTACCTGATCGAGGTCGCTCGCATCACACCCGACAAAGGCCAGCACCTCGCCATCAAGGTGGCGCAGCGGGCCGGCCGCAAGCTGATCCTGGCCGGGAAAGTGGAGCGCTCCGGGGAAGGCCTGCGGTACTTCGAAGAGCAGGTTGAGCCCTTCCTCAGCCCGACGGTCGAGTACTATCCCAATGTCGCCGGCGCCCAGAAGGCGCGGCTCATCTCGCGAGCCGCCGCTGGGATCTTCCCCCTGCAGTGGGCCGAGCCGTTTGGGCTCGCCATGGTCGAATGCATGGTGGCTGGCACACCGATCCTGGCGCTGCGCGTCGGCTCCACGCCCGAGCTGATCGAGGAAGGCGTCACCGGCTTCCTGGCCGAAGACGTCGACGACCTGGTGGAGGGTGCCCACCGCCTCGACCAGATCGACCGGGCGCGCTGCGCCACTGTCGCACGCGAGCGCTTCAGCCCGCGCCACATGGCGGAACGGTACCTTGCCGTCTACCGGCAGGGGTCGGTCGAGGTCGAGGCCTTCCCCTCACCGGACGGCGCGGAGGCCGCGGCGGTCACCCCGCAGCGAGCTGCTGCGACGCCTTAGCGACGCGGTCGATGATCGCCTTCCCCTCGCCGGTGGTCTCGTCCAGCCAGCGCGGCACGGCGTAGTTGTCGATCACCACCGGTCGGTAGTCGACCCGGACCAGTCGCGTGCCGTAAAAGGTGTAGCGGCCGACCATCCCTTCGCGGGTCTCCTGCGACCACATCTGATCGAAGATGAAGTTGCCGTGCGCATAGGTGATCAGCCGGTCCTTGTAGATCTCGACCGGTTGCACCCAGTGCGGGTGGTTGCCGATGACGAGGTCGGCGCCGTCGTCGATGGCGAGGTGGCCGATCTCCCGCGGGTTGTCGGGTGCGATGCCGGCACCCGCGACCGGTAGCAATTCGTACTCCTTGCCCCAGTGAAAGCTGACCACGACGACGTCCGCCTGGGGACGTACCAGGTCGATCTCGCGTTTCAACTCCGCCCGGTCGATGTGGGTGCCGACCCCGTTGAACCCGAGGAAGGCGAACTTGACGCCGCGGATATCGCGAATCTCGTAGAGGCCGAGCCCCGACATGCCGATGCCATGCTTCGAGAGCAGGATCTGTGTCTCGTTGGTGCCGGCCGGTCCGAAATTCGTCAGGTGGTTGTTAGCCAGGTTGGCCACGTTGACACCGGCGTAGTCGAGTCCGGCGATCGCTCGCGCGTCGCCGCAGAACTTGAAGCCACCGTGGATGATCGGGCAGTTCTTGATCAGCGGTGCCTCGAGGTTGATGTAGAGCAAGTCACCGGTCTTGAGATAGTCGGCGGTTTGCCGCCAGGGGTAGAGCCAGTCCTTATGGATGACCGTCTGGTAATTCACCTCGCGGGCCGGAATCACGTCACCGGTGGCGATGATCACGCGGAGCTGAGACGGGTCGTACAGGCTCAGGTCTGGCTTGTTGTCGCCAAAAATGCTGGTGAGGCTCAGCGCCGGAGGCGTGGGAGTTGGCGTCGGCGTGGGAGTCGCAGTCGGTGTGGTGGCGTGCGCCGCGATTGGTGAGCTTCCGGTGGGGCCGCTGGTGGGCGCGGAGCAGGCTGCCATCAGCGGCAACATGAGCAGCGGGACCAGGGAACGACGCTTCAAGCGCCGGTAGGATACACCACGCGCCGATAACGCACCAGCCAGCGGCGTTGGCGGGTTGTGTCACGGGTACCTTGCGAAGCAAGGAAGCTTGTGCTACATTGCAGAGGTGCCGGCGGACGGACTCGTCAGCCAGATGCGCCGCGGGGCATTGGAGTACTGCGTCATGGCGCTGATCGTGAAGACACCGCGCTACGCCTTCGAGATGATCGAGGCCCTGGGCAAGACCGGCCTGCTCACGACCGAGGGCACACTCTACCCGCTCCTCAGCCGGCTTCGGCGGGACGGGTTGGTGAAAACGGAATGGCGGGAGTCGACGGACGGGCCGCCGCGACGCTACTACGAGCTCACAGGCGAAGGTCGTCGGGCGTTGGCAGGCTTCAAGAACGAATGGGTGAGCTTTCGTGGCGCCGTCGACGGAATCCTCCAGGAGGGCACGAGATCATGACCGCGCCCCATGCTGACCAGCTGATCGAAGGCTACCTCGCCCGGCTGCGCGCCGCGGCAGCCGACCTCCCATCAAGCGTCCGCGATGAGCTGATCGAGGATATGCGGGCCCACGTCGCCGAGGCGCGCAGCCGCGAGCCGCAGGAGACGGACGCGACGATCCTCAACATCCTCGACCGCCTTGGTGAACCCGATGCGGTCGTGTCCGAGGCCGGCCGGCGGCCCGAGGTCTTCGCTTCGATTCAGCCGGGTGCGCGACCCGAACCCTACCAGCCTGGCATTTTGGAAATCGCCTCTATCGTCCTCCTCCCGTTTCTGTGGCCGGTTGGCGTCATCCTTCTCTGGATCTCGCCCGCCTGGAAGCTGCGAGACAAGGTCATCGGCACGCTGCTGCCGCCGGGGGGGCTACCTCAGCATCTTCTACTTCGCTCTCATCGCTGCCCACGTCGGGGTAATCGGCGGTGGCGGGAATAGCTGCACGGCTTCCACCGATTCCGCAGGCAATATCCAAACTTCGTGTACGAGCGCATCGGCACTCCAGGTCATCGGCGTCGTTTTGTCGGTGGTTCTCCTAATCGTCCTGTGGGTGTTGCCTCTGATTACCGCCGGTTACCTGGCCATTCGCCTCCGCTGGGGTCGCCGCCGACAAGAGGCTGTCGCCTAAGGCGTTGGGTTGCGGCGAGTCTTAGTGGTTGCCGCTCTGAGAGTTCTTGCCCTGCGACCCGCCGGACTTGTCGGACTCACCCTTCGACTGCGCGCGGCCGTCCTGCTTGGAGTCGCTCGAGTTGGCGCCGCTGTTCTGTGAGAGCTCACGGTTCAGTTCCGCATCGGCGGCGGCTACGACCTTGTCCATCGCCGCGATCGAGCTCGACACCGCCGGCCGGCTGGTGGCCAGCGCCGTCCTCTCGGTTTGGGTCAAGGCCAGTTCCTGGTCCGAGATGAACTGCTCGAAGGCGGCACGCGCGCTGCCTTTCAGCGGCGAGGCCTGCTGGCGCAGATGCTCGAGGGCCACACGGTTCCGCTGATACGCGGCTCGGATCGCGGCGGTCGGATCGATCGCGCCGGTGGCTGTTTCGCCGACATGGCTGGCGGCCGTTTGCAGCGTGGCGGGAAGCGAGAGCGGCGCCAGCGGCCGCTGCGGCGCCTGCGCCGCGTGGGCGGCGATCCCGCTCGTCAAGGCAATCGCAAGGACGATGCTCAGCAGGCGGTTCGTCATCTTGATGACCATGGCAATGTCCTCGGCCTCAGGCTACCGCCGCCACACGTTCACGACATTAAGCCGGGTGTTACGTCACCGGCTGCCGCCATGCTGTCGCGTGTCATGAACGCTTGCGCACAGGCGCTTCACACGCCCCTACGCTGCCCGTCGTAGATGTCTACGGCGCGCTACGCAGGACGGGTCAGCCGATCCGTGGGTCCCAGGCGTCGGTGCTCAAAACGATCGTGACTGGCCCGTCGTTGACGAGTTCCACGTCCATCTGCGCACCGAAGGAGCCGGTCTCCACCGCCAGCCCACTCTCGCGCAACCGGGCGATGAACCGCTCGAGCAGCGGCCGGCCTTGCTCCGGGCGGGCGGCCTGCAGGAAGCTCGGCCGGTTCTGCCCGCGGGCGTCGGCGAAGAGCGTGAATTGCGAGACGACCAGGAGGGCCGCCTTGACCTGGATCGCGCTCAGGTTGAATTTGCCGGCCTCGTCGCTGAAAACGCGCAGCTTGAGGATCTTGTCGGCGAGATAGTCGGCGTCGCGCTCCTGGTCGGTGTCCGCGACGCCCACCAGCAGGCAATAGCCCGGGCCGATCGACGCCTCCCCACCGTCCCATCGGACCGAGGCCGTGGTGACGCGCTGCACCACGGTGCGCATCAGGGCGGGGGGTTCCAGCCGGTGAGGTGGGCGTCGGTGCGCTGCGTCAACCAGCTCTCGACGTCCTGAAAGACTTTCTCCCGCTCGACCTCGTTGAAGATCTCGTGGTACATGCCGGGGTAAACGCAGAAGGCTCGCTCGGGTGCTGTCGCCCCGGCAAAGAAACGCTGGCTGCCCACTGGATCGACGATACGGTCGTCGCGGCCATGCATGAGGAGAAAGGGAACGCGGATCTCGCCGGCTCGGGCGATGAACTCCTCTCCGCGGGCGATCGTGTCCCCATACAGGCCACCGGTGATGCGGTCGTGCACGAGCGGATCCGACGCGTAGCGACGGGCGATCTCGGGATCATGGCTCAGCAGGTTGGCGTCGACTTCGTTGGAGACGGCGAGGCGTGGCGCGAGCCTGGGGAGGACCTTCGTCAACGGCCGCTTCCAGGCGGGCACTTTGACCTTGGGTATCAACAACGGCGCCGAGAAGACCGCCCTGTCGATGCGATCCGGGTGGACTAGCGTGTAGGCGATCGCCATCAGCCCACCAAACGAGTGGCCGATCAGCACCACCGGCTCACCGCTTTCCGCTCGCGCGCGCATGACGACAGCGTCGATGTCGTCGAGCAGCGCATTGAGGCTGGGTGCGTGTCCTCGCGGGCCGCCACTCTTCCCGTGGCCGCGTTGGTCCATCGCATAAACGGTGGCGCCCAGGGGTGCGAACCACTCCGCTAGATGCCGGTAGCGCTCGCCGTGCTCGCCCAACCCATGCACGACGACGAAGGTCCAGCGGTGCGGGATCTCCTCGGCCTGCCAGCGGCGGACAAACAGATCAAGCCCATCCGCGGTCTTGAGCGTGACGGTCGACTCGTTCACGGGTTGAGCCGGCGAAAGCCTCGATAAATGCGCATCGCCTCCGCCTCGGCCTCGAGGAAGGAGGGAGCGAAGTCGCGGATGCCGCGCAGGCTGAAGCCCCACATTCCCGGCTTGTCGCGCCGGAAGTACGGATTGGGACGGTAGGTCGGCGGATAGAACGTGATCGGCTCGCCCTCCATCTTCTTGATCACCGGGCGGGCCGCGAGCACATCCTCGATCGGCATTCCCGACGGCAGGCGTCCCTGGCGGATATCGAGGTTGCGCAGCTTGGCGATCGGGTTTTCGTCGTCCTTGAGGACCGCCCGTGCGTGAAAGCGTTGCGAGACGTCATTCATGAAATAGAGTGTCGCGATGGCATCGGTCTCATCGCCGAGGAGACGCAGAAAGCCGGCGGCCGACAGGCCAGGGCCTTCCTCGTTGCGCGCGTGCCGGAAGTACTCCATGGCGAACAGATCGGGGGTGTTCTCGGTCGCGAGCCAGAAGGCATCGCCCCGCCAGGCGCGGCTGCGGGAGAAGGCGCGCGCCTCGTTCTCCAGCTCGGTAAGCCGGGCAGGGACGACATCGTACAGGCGGTAGAACAGCACACGGCGCATAGTGGTTTGAGGGCCGTCCGCTAAGGCGGGGCGGGGGCGGCGGCGGGTTTCATTTTAAGAAGTCGCACGCTGTGCGGTGGGAGGGTCAGCCGGAGCGTATCGGTCTTGACGCCCAGCGCGCGCCCGCCGCGCCGCGCCGACCAGAGATCGGCGACGGCGAAGGTTCCTCCGGCGCCGGTGACCTCGCTGAAGTGGAGGCGGTACGGCCGTGCCGCGTCGCTCCAGTTGTAGACGGCGACGATCGTGCTCCCGTCAGCGTCGGGGCGTACCCAGAGCGGTGGCAGCTCCTGGGGGGACGCGAACCAATGGTCCTGCGCCTCGCGCTCGGGCGCGCTGAAGAGATGTACCGGCTCGGCCGCGGGTCCGCCGACGAGGCCAAGCACGTTGGCGTTGCGCAGCAGCGCCAGCCGCTCCGCCGGCAGGGTTTCGAGGTCGTCGCTGAGAATGAAGACGCCACCCGAAAGCGCCGCGACCGTGATCATCACCCGCGCCTCGTCTGGGGTGAGCTGCGGCGCTGCCGCCATCGCGACGTCGGCGTCGACGGCGAACAGGGTGCGGTCGAAGAAGAGCCGGGCCGCCTGGTTGCGAGCCATGGAGAGGATCAACGGAAATCCGATCTGTGGGGCGATGGCCTTTCCGTCTTCCATCTGGGGAGCGGCCACGTCGCCGCCGGTGCGCGAGCCGTGCACCAGGCCGACGATCGGCATCAATGGCGCGCCGCAGGCGAGCACGAAGGCCTTCTCCGGTTTACCCGGCGGATTGACCGCGTCGAAGATGCGCTTCAGCCCCGACCGAAGTGCCTGGGTCCCGGTCACGTCAGGGTCGTGCCGGCCGGCTTCGTAGGCAGCGCCATAGAGAAAGTCGAGCTTGAAATAGCTGAAGCCGTCCCTGCGCAGGCTCCGAAAGAGATCGTCGAGGAAGCGTTGCGCATCTGGATGCGTCGGGTCGAGGATGTGGTAGGCACGGCTGAGGCGTGGATCGACCAGGGGCGTGCCACCGTCCGCCTTGAGCAGCCAATCCGGATGGGCCTGCGCCAGCTTCGAGTCGGCCGCAACATGAAAGGGGGCGAGCCAGATGCCGATCTCCAACCGGTGCCGGTGCACGCGGGTGGCGAGGGCGTGAAGGCCCCCGGGAAAGAACTCGTTCGCGACCCAGTCGCCCCAGCGCTGCCAGCGCGGCATCCAGCCATCATCGAGTTGGATCACCGGCCGGTAGCCGTTGGCCGACGTCTTGACCAGCTCCGGCATCCGCCTCGCGACGAAGGCGGCGTGACGCGCGACATCGCCTTCCGTCACCGCCAGGCCGAGGTGATACCAGCTGCACCAACCACGCGGGACCGTCGGGAAGCTCCGCGCGCCTGCGGCGTGACCGGCGGCGGTGAGCGCCTTGCGCAGCGTGGCAGTGCCATCCTCGCCATAGAGAAGAAGGATGGGATCGGAGACGAGCCCCGTCTGTGGCGGCACCACCAGCCGAAGCTCCTGTGGGAGGCCGCTGCGCTGCTCCGGCTCCGAGAGCGGCGAGCCGTGCTGCTCGGCGACAAAGGTCGGGATGTCGGTGGGGAGCGCGTCGCCGGCGTGCTCGTCTCGGTGGTAGTGCCAGCGAAACACGGTCGCGAAACGACTGGCCCTCAGGACCTGGCTGACAAACATCGCCTGGCCGTCGCAGATCGCGGCCGTCCACCACGACGCGGCGGTCGGTTTGCGGTTGCCCTCCGTGATCGCCTCGTCGAGCGGGTGGATTCCCGCGTAATCCCACGATTGGTAGCCATTGATGAGCGCACTGGCGCGCCAGGGCTCATCGCCGACGTGCAGAGCAGCGCCCCCACCCTCGATCGCGATCGGTCGCCAACCGTTGAAGGTCAGCGGCGCATCGCCACCGTTATTGAGCTCGCACTCGATCACGACGCCGCCCTCGTGCGGGATCAGCCGGGCCGTCGCCAGCGCCGGGCCGGCTTGCCAATGGAGGGCGAAGGGATCCGTGTGGGTAAGAGGAGTGGCGGTGCTGGCGAACCACTCGCCGTTCAGCTTGACCGCGCAAGCGGCATGCCGAATCAGCGTGTGGTCACCGGCCAGTACGGAAAACGTGCCGGCCGGCTGGTCGGCGAGGGGCTTCAGGTCCAGATCGCCGTCAGTCTAACGTCAAGTTCGGCTCTGAGCGGCCCCCGTCTTTGCGTGAGCCAGCCGATGCTTCGGTTGGTAGAGCCCGATCCGTCCACCGCCGGGCAGGGTGATCCGGGTGACGCGTCCCCAACGCTCCTCGTCGAAGGGCCGGGTGATGAGGACTTTTCTGCGTTCCAGCTCCTTTGCCGCGGCCTCGATGTCGTCGCACAGCAGGTAGAGCTCGTGATCGTCCTCGCCCTCAGTCGGGTGGATCGCCAGCTCAGCGGGAGGAAGGGCGAAGATGAGCCAGCCGCCGCCCGAATCCACGGAGTCGAGGCCGAGCACGTCCCTGAAGAACGCGCGGTCGGCATCCGCATCGTGGCTGTAAATCAGCGTGTGCACGCCCGAAATCAGGGCCTTCATCCGCTGAGTCTATCGATGGTGACGACGTGGCGCTGTGCTAGCGTGGACAAACGCTAGGACAGCCGGTCGTTGAGCTCAACCAGGTTCACAAGCGCTTCGGCTCCGTCGAGGCCGTCCGCGGCGTCAGCTTCGTCATCAACTCGGGCGAGCTGGTGGCGATGCTCGGTCCCAATGGCGCCGGCAAAACCACCTGCATCTCGGTGTTGCTCGGGTTGCGCAAAGCGACCGCTGGGCAGGCGCGGCTCTTCGGTCTCGAGCCGACCGATCGCCGCGCGCGCAGCCGCTGCGGCGTGATGCTGCAGGAGTCCGGTGTCCCGGACACGCTGACCGTGCGCGAGCTCGTCGAGCTCTTCGGCTCCTACTACCCGCATCCTATGCCGCCGGAGCGCGCGATCGGCCTGGCCGGCCTCGAGCCGCAGAGCAAGCAGCAGGCGGGCAAGCTGTCCGGTGGCCAGCGCCAGCGGCTCTACTTCGCGCTCGCCGTCGCCGGCGATCCGGAGGTCATCTTCTTCGACGAGCCAACCGTTGGCATGGACGTCGAGTCCCGACGGCTCTTTCTACAGAGCATTCGCGACTTCTCCAAGCAGGGCAAGACGATCCTGCTGACCACGCACTACCTCGAAGAGGCCGACCAGCTCGCCGAACGAATTATCGTCATCGATCGCGGCGTCCTGGTCGCGGATGCGAGTCCGCAGGAAATCAAGTCGCGAGTGGTGGCCAAGCAGGTCAGCTTTACCACGCCGGCGACGCTGACCGAGTCGGACTTCGGCGGCCTGCCGGTCTCCAACCTGACGATCGAGGATCATCGGGTCCGCCTCTTCAGCAACGCTCCGGAAGCGCTCTTGCGGGAGCTCTTTCGCCGGGGCGTCGACATCAGCGACCTACAGGTTGTCGGAGCCGACCTCGAAGAGGCGTTCATTTCGCTAACGCATCAAGCTGAGAAGCAGATGGCGCCTTGAGTATCACGACCATGCAGCCGATGCCGGTCGCCCCGATTGGCCGGATGCTCTGGATGGAGACCCGCGCCAAGTTCGTGGCCCGGCTGCGCAACCCAGCCTTCACGGTTCTGTCGCTCGGCCTCCCCGTGATGTTCTTCCTTCTCTTCAACGCCATCTTTGGCAGCCTGCAGGCGGCGCCCGGGGTCAGTACGGCCAAGCTGATCCTCGTCTCCTACGCGACCTATGGGGTGGGCAACGTGATGGTCTACAACTTTGGCATCGGCCTGGCGAACGACCGCGGTCGAAAGCTGGACCTCCTGCAGCGCGCAACGCCGCTGCCCCCCTTCGTTGCCACCGTGGCCTACGTCATCGGCGCGCTGATCTTCGCGCTGCTGAGTCTCATCCTGCTCGGGGTGGTCGCGACCGTGATCGGCGGCGTTCGTCTCGATGCGGGGACCTGGCTCGACCTGACCTGGCGCCTGATGCTCGGGTCCTTCCCGATGATCGGGTTGGGCATGGCGATCGGGTACGGGACCAGCCCCAATGCGGCACCCGCCCTTGCCAACATGGTGTATCTGCCGATGCTGTTCCTGTCCGGGATCTTCGTGCCGCTCAAGCAGCTCCCCAGCACGATCCAGCACATCGGCTCGGTGCTACCCACCTACCACTACGCGCAGCTCGCCTGGAAAACGATCGGCCTGAACGATGAGTCGACCCTGGTGGCGCTCGCCTGGCTGGCGGGCTGGTCGATCGTGCTCTTCGCCCTTACGATCCGCCTCTACCGGCTCGACCAGGACAAGAAGTTCAGCTAGCTCAGCCGGCGGCCTCGGCCTCGATCACGAGTTGACCGTCAGTCGAGGGTCAAATTCGGGGCCCGCTGCCGCCGGACCCGGCCGAACGGCTTCCGGCCCTCGAGCGCCTGGATATAGAGGTAGATGTGGCGGGCCGCCTGCGTGTCGAGGCCACCCAGCCAGATCGGGTGCATCTTGAGCTTGGCCGCCAGCAAATCGCGAACCTCGCGGGCCTCCTCGTTGCGACGCTCAGTGAGGTCCTGCACGTCTTTTCCCCTTTGCGTGGCCGTCCCCAACCACACGCGCCCAGCCGCCCTAAGGTGACGGTAAGCGCAATTCAGCCGCTAATTATTGGGCGTGGCACGGCAAAAATCAATGAGGAGCCTTGCCGAGCATGCTCAATGGTTGCCTAGCGTTATCGGCTGATGGGCTTGCTGCTTAGTCTGATCGAGGGGAAACGAACGGGCGGCTACGGTCGCTCCAGGCGGTTGCCCAACAAGCTCATGGGCTACGTGATCGAATGCCTAGTCGAGGCTTACATTCTTCTAGGCGCGCATGGCCGACTCACGACCGCAAGGCCCGATAGCGATGTAGATCACAAGGACTTCATCGTTGATCTCCTAGGGGGCTTCCAAAGCATCTATCTTCAGGTCAAAGGTTCAGCCAATCTGCATAAACACGGCATGGTTGAGGTCTGCGTGGATTACGCCAACCACAAAGTCATGGCTGACCCTCGCCTCCTGTACGTATTTGGCTTCTTGGATATCAAATCGATGAGTCTCACGCGCATGTGGTTGGTTCCAGCCGCTGATTTTCGACGCCTCGCGCCAAGTACAACATTAAGGAATGGTCGTACCCGGTTCACATTCCAGGCTGGAAAAACCGGTAAGTGGGCACAGTACGAGATTGAGCCATTTTCATTGGGAGAAAGGCTTATCAAATACATGGACGAACTCAACCGGCGAGTGGCGGCCTGAGCCGAGATTCGCGACGAAGCCGGCAAATGATTGCCGGACCACCAACGGCGGCGATGGCGAGAAGGTGTCCACGTCCTCGTCATCGCTCTCACCCTGGACCGACGCCTATGGCCGTTCCGGCCTCGGCGTTGGGTCCCACTCCCCGAAGCGGTGGCCACCGTCCAGCTGCTGCTCGAGCCCCGCTGGGCCGTTAGCCCGGCGAGCGCTACCGCTTTCACACTCCACCGGGGATCCGCATTACAAGAACCGCTCTCGAGCCGAAGCATGCCGACCAACTGGCCGCTGCCATTCAAGCGACCGTGCACGCTAGCGGCGACACCTACGCAGGGTAGTGAATCAGTACCCGGGGGCGGCCTTCATCGGCCGAGCCCCTTGTCGAATTCCTCCATGGCATCGGTACCCATGCGGGCAACGTCGTCTTCGTCCAGTGTCTGGACTTCACCCCACTTCTCTGTTTGGATCTTTGCCATCCCAACCATCTCGTCCGGGACCCAGCGAACAAAAAGGCCGGTTACGGTGACTAGTGCTGGTTTGGGCTCGCGCCTTCCGTCGATCTTGATGTACGTCAACCTGCGGGCCCCGAACCCCTTCGTGGGATCGTCGACCGCGAGAACGTTTTTCTCAAACTCTTCCACTTTTTCTTTGATTTCGGCCACGTAGTGCGCCCTGAGAGTCTCAGGATCGAGGGCCACGAAAATTGCGGCAACTTGGGCATCGCTCTTGCTCGCCAGCTCGTTGTCGACCTTATCCGTGCCCACCAGGGCGTGGTCGTAGAGGGTGTCGACCCAGTCCTCGGATGCCGATTGCCCTGCCACCTGCGGCGTCTCATTCTTTCGCCCAACGCTATCTTTCGCCGCCTTCAACCCGCCCTTGAACGAGGCGTCAACGGTACTTTCCACGAAGTGCTCGGTGAGAATCGTCTTTGCCCCCGCCTTGAATTCTTCGGTAATACCCTTGACTTCGATAACCGCATCGATGCTGTGGTGGAGCGCCTTAGCGATGAGCGGCCCGGCGAACGTGAAGCCGATTTCGAGCATGAGGGAGAGCCACTCGGTCTTCTCGGCAAGTTCCGCCTTGATCCCGCCCTTGACCTGGACGCAGGCGTAGTGATACGCATCGAGCGCACGGTTCAACCGATCGCCCGTTCGTCGAATCAGCTCCGCGCGGTCGGTTGTCACCGGGACGCTGGCACTGGTCGAGGCGTGCTGAGCTCTGCCCCAGGCGGCGGTCAGGGCTCCGGCGGGGGCGAATCGCTGAATCGCTGAGCTGACACTCGCATTGCCGGCGGCCTTCTGCAAATATTCGATGGCGCTCGGCCCGAGGACGTCGGTGCGTCCCCCCGCCACAGCCTCGCCGGCAAGAGCATCGGGCTTGATGGCGCCGGACCGATTGGAATTACGCGATTGCTTGGATCCTCCGAACTCTTTCTCGCGAGCCTGCAATCGATCCTCCGTTTGATGGCGTGGCGAAACCGCTCCTGCCCCGGTAATCAGACCTCTGCCCCAGCGGACGGTCAATGGCCTTCGGCGCAGGTGGCGGGGCAGACGCCGTTGCCCGGAAGTGCAGCTCACTGGCCAGCCGGAGCTGTGAACTCTAACTCGACCCAATGGCAAACGGACGTACGTAGAAACACACCTGGTCGACGCCCTGGGGACCGGTCCGGGACCAACTGATTAAGAGTCAAGTGATCGCTTTTCGAATACGACTCGTCGCTTAGACCAACTGACGAACAATCAGATCATCTATCACCTCCAATCGCTATTAGTCGGTGCAGCATACCGCACCGGAGCACTCATTTGACGGGATGATCCCCGGCTCGAACCATGTGCATCACATGTGGGGGCAGCCAAGTCATGAAGGACGGGCCGCGACTACTGCGCCCATCGCGACGACCCTTCGGGGCATCATGGTCCGCAACTGGCCACCGTGCGTTCGAATCCGCTACGGGCTACCATCTCCCTCAGCCTTGGGACCTTGGGTCAGCTACGACTCGAGATCATCAACGAGTAGAGGCGGAGTAGAGGCGACGGCCGAAGCGAAGGAGGCACCGGCGGGCCGGCGCCTTCGAGAGCGCGGCCTACTCGAGGCCGCAGAGACCGTGGCGCGCGCTATCGGCCATATAGACCGGGCTCGCAGCCTGCAGCTCGATCAGGCGGCGAGTTACGAGGCCGAGGCGCTGGAGCGTGTGGCTGAGGGCGGCCTCATCGAGCTCGCGCTCTTGAGCGACGCTAGCTCCCTGTATGCACGGGCCGGCGCCGGTGCCGATGTTCAGCGTCTGAAGTCCGCCCTTGCCGCTGCCAGCCAACGCGCTGAGGAGGGCCTGCACGTGGTCGAGTCCACCAGCAGCATTCCGCAGTCTGCAATCGAGAACGCTGCCGACGAGATGATCAACCGGCTCGGCAATGGCAAGCGGTCAAAATGCGCCCGGTGCACGCAATACGGGTTAGCTACCGGCCGACCGCAATAGAGCCAGGCCAGTTGTAAGAAGTAGCGCGGCCCGGTTGGGAGATAAGCTCCCGCAGGGGGTGGCTTGTAAGCCCCTTCACTTAGCGTCATAGTCACCCCAACAGAGAGGTATTACAGCCTGCCTTGGAATACAGGGAGGAACGCGGTACCTTGGAGGATTAGTTCTGCGCGTCAAAATTCGCGATTTCTGAGGAGGCCGGGATGAATAAGCTGTTGATCCTGTTGCGCCAGAACGTTCGGCGACTCTCTTCGGTCGCGGCGGTTACCACCGGGTTGGTCGTCGTGGCCGGTTCGGTCGCGCTTGCCAGTATTCCAGCAGCGAACGGGGTGATCAATGCCTGCTTCAACGATACGAACGGCAATGTCCGGATTGTTGACGACCCGGCGAGCTGTCGCAATCACGAGACCGCGATCAACTGGAACCAGGTCGGACCTGCGGGTCCCGCTGGATCAAATGGCGCAACCGGGCCCGCCGGCCCCGCTGGCCCAGCCGGAGCAATCGGACCTGCGGGTCCTGCCGGATCAAATGGCGCAACCGGGCCCGCCGGCCCCGCTGGCCCAGCGGGAGCAATCGGCCCAGCCGGTCCCGCTGGACCAGCAGGCCCACAAGGACCGGCAGGAGGGGCAGGGGGGTTGACGGTCCTTCATGTCGTCAGCACGAATCAACAGGCTGGGACCGTTGTGGCCAGGACCGACTTGGTCACCCTTGAACGAGATGGGTCCAACGGCGGACTGCAGATCAGCTTCGCTGCTGGCTTCCGTCAAGTTGTCTATTGCTTGGGGGTCAGTCAATTGAACGGCGCCTCGCTAAACAAACGCATCTTCTTCAACCCCACCGCGGCGGCTCGGACGCAGCCGCTGTATTTGGACAGCGACCAAATCGGGTACGTGAACTGCAGTTTTGGGGGCGCATATGACAACGCCCACCTAACCACGGTCGTGCTGGAGCGATATGCGGACGACAACCGCTTTGTCGGGATGGTGACATCGACATACCCCCAGTGAGCTCGAATGAGCTGACCTCAGCGGATGCTGGTTGGGTTCGCTAGGCAGTAGGGCGTGGAGAAAGGTTAAGAGTTCGGCGGGCTAAGGGCGCCGGGGCGGGCGCCCTTAGCCGCCGCCGGCGCGGTCAGCGCATCATCGGATCGTCGAGATCGATGTCGGGAGAGATGTACGAGCCAGGCAGACGGTAGGCGAGTTCCTCGCTGGTCTCGTCGAAGGCGTCCGGGTCGTAGTCGTCGTACAGGGTTGGGCCGCCAAGCATCACTGGACCTAGGCGCTCACGGCCTCGGCGATCGGCGACGCCGGTTCCGTGGCGGGCTCACTTTTCGGACTCAACATCTGCATGACATCGACGATCACTTCGGTGGTGTAGCGGCGCAGGCCGTCCTTGCCGTCCCACTCGTGGCTTCGCAGCTTTCCTTCCGCGTAAATCAACTTGCCGCGCGTCAGGTACTCCTGGCAGATCTCGGCCAGTCTCCCGAATGCGACAAATGAGGGTACTGGACATCTTCGACCCGCGCACCGGCGTCGTCCTTTGCGTGGGTGGTGGTGGCAAGTCGCAGCTTGGCGATGGCAAGCCCTTTTGGGCTCGTGACGATCTCGGGGTCGCGCGTGAGCCGACCCACGAGGGTTACGCGGCCAAATCCACCCCGTTCGGGTTAGCTACCGGCTGACCGCTTAGATCTCCCCGGACGGCCTACCGAAGAGCCCGTATGTCCCTGTTGTCGAAGCCTTTCGCGGTTGGCAGACTGGACGAGATTGCGATTCTCGCTGCGGAATCACCTACTAGACCGATACGGCCCCCGACTTTCTGCAAATTCAATCGGCACGCATCGCCACAACCAGCGATGCTATGACGAAACGTATGGTTGCCAGGCTGAAGGTCGCACTCGAAGTCAAGCAGGGGTATGGAGAATCAGCCACCAGCGCCTAACGAGGGCCGGTTTCGCCAACTGCTGGCAGAGGCGGGTAAACAGCGCGGGCGCTTCGATCGGCGCCTCGAGAGGATTGCTGGGCAGAAATTCCTCTCTCGCGACGAGCTACCCGAACACCTCTTGATCGGTCTTTCCTACCTGGCCAGCATCCAGCACCGAGCAATTCTGCTCCTCCTAAGCGACGGACTAACGAGTTACGCGGCCGAGATCCAGAGCCGGGGGCTACTCGAGTTTCTGGCCCACGTCGCCTTCGTGCTCGGAAAGGAAACCGATGCTCCAGTCGGAACTGCGCGCCAGCGTGCCATCTGCCTCAGTCTGGCGCGCGCGCGCGAAGAATATCAAACCATGAGGAGTGCGGAGGACTTGGGAAAGGTCGAGGCTGGCACGGCCGCGGGCGCATTGGAAAGGGTGGATCTCTATAACGGCCTCCATCGTCGCGAGGGCTGCCCGTGGGGCTCCCGGCCATGGGCCTGCGTCGTAGCGGGCAAGCCCTGCAAACACCGAAGCCAATGGCCCTGTCGGGACGGGCAGAACCCCCGGCCGCGCACGATGGTCAAATACACCCTTGAACTGCTCAGCGACCGGATCGCCGCCCCCTGGCTGGTCGATCTGTATGTGACCAGCTCACTGCTCGCTCACCAGGGACTGCTCGACCGAATCGTCCAGCCGGTCGACGGAATCGACACGCCGTCAGCGGCTACGTATCGACATCGAGCCACCGTACTTTCGGCTGCCCTGAGCGCGTACGGGCAGGGCTTGGGCTGGATCCTCGAGCACTACTCGAGCACCGCTGCTCACGAACTGTCAAATGAGTGGGGCGTCATTTACGACCTTCCGGACTATGCCGCGGCAGCTTCCGGAGAGTGGGACTCGCCAGCTACGAGATCCTGACCTCGTAGGTTCCCAACGGCGGGTTCGAATCCCGGCCTTCCCGTAGCCCTCTTGGCTTGACTTTGAGCTACGAAAAGGCGAACTCGTAACCGATGGCCGCTTCATGATGCTGGTCGATAACGAGCTCGCCTTCGTATTTGGGTTGGCAACCCTGTTTCCGATAAAAACAGTTCGCAATTTCGTTTCGCCTTAGTGCCCATACCCTGAGGCCCGAGGCGTTGCGATAACGAGCTGCGTCTTTGCAGCGGTTCCAAAGCAGCGTGCCAGTCCCTGAGCGTTGCCGACCGGGCAATACGTAGATCGGCTCTACGAGCATCCAGCCGTCGTCCAAATCCGTAAGGTCAGCCAATCCAACGATTTGCCCATCCAATTCAGCGACGAAGGCATAACGCAAATTCCCTAACTCCCAGCTGGGCTCGATTTTTCCTTCGGCAAACCGTTTCAGTTCCTCGGCGCTGTAGATGTGTTTGTAGGCCTGTATTTGTGCCTCGGTCGACACATGAGTTCGAGCATCATCCTCCTCCGGCATTTTGGCGTCGCGTATTCGGACCGGTTGGGCCGACGGCACTGCCTTGGATTTGCTCAATCCCGGGGCGCAAGCACCTGTTCATGCTTGGTCTCCTGGTTGACCAGCACGACCTCAAACAACTCCTGAAAGGGGCAACCAAAGTACTTCACCATCTGCGCCTGAAGCTTTGGCCCAGCCTTGCGCGCTCCGCCCTCAATAGCAGGAATGCAGTTCTGGGAGATGCCCAGGTCGTTGGCAAGCTTGCGCTGGGTTAGCCCGCGCTTCTCGGGCATCGCCTTCAGACCCGTGGCGCGAACCTCGACCTTCACCTTGAATATCGTAGGCTGGAAGTCGAGGCTCCGCACTCTATTGGGGTTGCCATCGAGCGATGCGGCGAAACTCCTCAGGACCGTACGCCGATTGTGGAACGCACGCATGACCTCAGCTCGATGTCGGGTGACGATTATATGATCACCGGCTGGCGGTGCTGTCGTCATTACACAGACGGGCGGCATTTTGAATCTAGGTCAAGTAAACACTGGACAGGTCCAGGGGAACCTTGAAAGTCACCTTCACGCGGTAACTGGACCCACGGCATCGGAGTTCGTAGAAGCAGTCAAGGCGTTTGCCGATGCGGTGCAGAAAGATGACGCGCTTGCCGATGCAGAACGAGGCGAAATTCTGGAAGACCTGGACTATCTTGCTGAGGAAGCTAACAAGCCTGATGCCAAAAGGCGACCCTCTTTGCTCGGACGGATCATTGGCGGCATGCCCAATGCGCTTCAGGCCGCCGAATCCGCGAAGACTGCTTGGGATACTTTTGGACCGACGATCGGCGGTTTTTTTGGTCGGACCGGAGGGAGTTAGCCCGTAGGAAGGGACCGTATCGCCGAGCCTTTAGCTGGCTTGCTACTCATGGTCCGTTCAGCATTACGGGCTAATTGCCTTATTCTCGCGCCATCCTCGGCTGGGCATCTACCGCTTTCCTTCTCGTCACGCGACAGCGAGTGGTACTGAACGTCCTCGACACGGGCACCTTCATCGTCCTTGCTGTGGCTGCTGGTGGCCAGTCGGATTTTGGCGACGACGGGTGGAGCGCGGTCGCCAACGGACTGGCCGAACGTCTCGTGTCCGCTTGGCCTGGCCAACTTAGTTCAATATCACGAAGGTCTCAGTCAAACCTCTGAGGGTCAGTGTTTGATCGTCGAAGCGATAGTAAATGGCAAAGTTTCGAAGCTGGCCATGAATGAACAGTCGAAACGGCTGCGCCCACTGGGCTGGCGTGATCTGGATCCCCATCGCCGGGTTTTGGGCGAGCCTGAATGTTAGATATCCGATTGCATCATCAATGAGAGGGGGCGGCCCGAGGCGGGCACAGTCGGCGTCGAAGTCAGGATGGTGCACGATGTCCCTGGGCGGCGGCATCGGGCCACTATGGTAGACGGTCTATCGAGTTGCTGGCGTCGCGTCAGCCTGATCGAGCTTGCGGGCGTAGGCGATCTCCTCCTGGGTGAGTGGTCGGTCCACCCAGAACACGGACTCGTACGGGATTGTTTCGAACATCTCGGCGTGCGCCCATCCCGGGAATTCATGCGAAAGATCGCTGGCCTCATTAGCCGACAAGTCTCGGACACGCTTGATAGCCCGGACGACAGCAAGCAGCTCCTCCGGCGAAAAGAGGCTTACGTCCGGCTCCTCTAGGGCGATATAGCGTCGTACCTCGTAAGACTCCCTCGGTTGCTTGATGTCGATACGACGCTGCTCTTCGAGTTCCTCGGCAAGGGGAAGCAAAGTCACGAGGGTCGGTCCAAGGTTGTTCTTCTGATAGGGCAGACCGGTGATCGGCTTGCCTGTCCTAAAGAACATGCTGAAGTCCGCGTGGCACAAGGCCTTGTTGAATTTGACAGCCCCGAAATTTGGGTCGTCAGCCGTAAGCGACGCTATAAGGAGGACTAACTCCTTAGCTTTCCGCCTGTCCGGCTCGTGTGTCTCGTGATAGAAGCGGTTGCCGCGTGTATCCATTGCTGAGACCTCAATGCTGCTTGGGCTTGCGCCAGAACGCCACTGCTCTATTCATGCGACGCTGGCTCCGGGCCGCTCCCGACAGGATGAGGCAATGTTGTTACGGCCGGCACGAATGGTCATATGGGCTCACCGATCCCTCCGACCTCATTAGACGCCTTGGCCAATCGGCTGGATTCCGAACCACCGTCTCTGCCGTGGAGCATACACTATTTCTGGACAAAAAAGCGGACTTCAAGACGTAAATAAGTCCAGCAATTCGGGTCCGAGGGAAGGGAAATGGCGGGACGGCCGGAGGAGGCTTTCGCGGTTCTGGCACGTATCGTTGGCACCAATCCGCGGACCTACAAGCGATGGCGCGAATCCAAAATCGTGCTCGGACCTCGGGCGGACGATCCGACCGAACTTGACGCCATAGAGGTTGGCGCCGTGCATGCCTTGTTCAGCCAACTTGGCGATTCCGATGGCCGCAACGCCTGGAACCGAGTAAGGGCTCGGCTACTCCAGCTGGAGCCCACAACGGCCACGAGGGTCGTCTGGGCTGAGCCCTACCAGATAACGTTGTGCCTTACCGATGAAGAAGTCGGCGTGGCGGCCTCTACGGATAACCAGCCGGTGACGGTCGTTCGCGTGGGAATTGCGGCGATTGAAGCCCGGCGGCGGCTCCGCCAACGGGCCAGCGGACTCTAGATGAAGTTCGTCCTCAGATATTGCACGGATTTAGCCGGCGGCCTGGAGCTGTTTAAGCCTCGCAGCGGTCTGTCGGGGTTAGCCAATCCAGGGTCCGCCTTTCCCTCCCATCCGGTTGTCAGTCAAGTTTGGAGTCCGCGGCTCAAGCCGCCAAGGTGTTAGTTTCCGGCTAAAGGCCTAGAGCTGGGGGGTGTTCGATGAAATGCTTGATTGCATCCTCGGCTCCGGCGGCGACCCCCGTCTGAAGCCCAGCCCGGAGAGTGCCGAGGAGCGTTCCTATTGCCGCCCCAAGCACCTGCCGAGAGGGTCGCCGAGCCTTGAGCTGAGCTTCGGCACTCTCAATCTGTGCCGATGCATCATCCCGCTGATCCTCTGGAAGATTCGCAACTTGCCGCCTGACATCGTCAAGCCAGCGCCTTAGGTCGCCGAGCGCGGCCTGGCTGATGTATTCGACCTGTTGGTGGCTCTGGATGTTGGCCACCTGCATCGGAGCGTTGACATCGCCCATAACCGTTAAGACAACGGTTCCAGGGAAATGCTCCGTGCCCTGGTCTGGGCGCTGGATCGCACCCTCCGTTTCTTTAACCCCGCGATGCGTCAGTACGACGAGTGGTCCGGCACCGTATCCCTTGACCAGCTCCTCATTTTCTAGGTACTGATACACCTCGAGGACCTCGTCGTTCGCAATACCCAACGCGGTTCCAATGTCGAAGATGCCCACCGGTTTCATCGGGGAGCCGTCGGCGACCTCGTACAGCTGCTTCATGAATTTGAGCCGCCAGCGCTGCTTCTCCTCCAAGCTTGACATCACAGAAGATCCTATCTGGCACCGTCCGAGGGTCTACGGCTAGCTTTCAGCCGACCGGCTTCGCTGGCCGCCCGGGCAAGAGTCCTGCAACTATGGTTTCGAGACCGCTGCCCGGCCTGAAACAGACTTCCTTGAATGCGTTCAATACTTGAACACGGTTCAAGTATGCGACCGCCTCAGCATCCAGCTCATGCTGCGCCTGCTGCTTAGAGAGCGAGGCCATGAATTGGGAACCTAACGGCATGATGACCGTGGTTGCTTCGTCGAGGGGTACGCCGCCCCACGGCCCCCCCATGAGGCTTCCAGTTTTGAGTGGCACTGTCGGGGAGTTCCCGATCAAGAACTCTCCAGCACCTGGCTTTGGAGTTGATATTTCTAACGAGAGCGTCGCAAAGATAGCGACCGTAGTCTGAAAGTGCGTTCTAACACTGTCCCAGAACAGTTTCGGGTCGTCTAATGCTGGCCTAGCTTCTTCGAGCAGTTCGTCGGCGATTAGCTCAAGAGCCTCGCGGCCAGCAGCGTGTATGCCGTGGCGTTCAAGGTACTTGATCTCCAACCACTTCCGCTGCTTTGGGTCGGTCAGGAGTTCCGACCGTACGTTACTTATGGCACCGGCGGTAGATTTTTTGGCTACCCATTCGATTCCTCGACTCCGAATCAAGTGCATAACCATGCAGTCCCTGATGGCGCGCGAGTGATGCGGATCGTTTGGTAGCGTCCCTGCGTCGAGCGCTGCAAGTGCCTCTCTGAGTCGATTCTCTACGGCCTGCCACAACTCCTCGGCCTCTTGGGGAGCCGCAGAAATGAAGCGTGCCTGCCACATTGACCCGTTGGGCGTTCGATCATCAAACGTGGCCGCTTCAAGGTCGAACCGAAGCAGGTGACCGGCGTCAGTAAACCGCCGTAGAACGATCTCAGAAACTAGATGCTGACGTCGGTACTCGCCCAATCACGAACACCAGAATCTATTGCCGCGAGCTGACCGGGCGAAGCAGTCGCTCAGTCTCAGTGCGTCCCGCGAGGCTTCCCCACATGGCTCAAGTTCGTTGGCAAGCTCATGATCGCTGACAAGAAGCATGAGTGCTATGAGTTCCGCGTTCGCGCTGGGAGTGCTACGGACCTGCTGTCGCCACCCGATGCCGTTCGCTACATCGTAGACACTCGCCTGGCTGGTACGCGGTAAGCTCACGGTTCGTTGTCATCGTGACGCGACGCCGACACAGCGAAGCTACGAGCCGCTTCAGGCAAACGGCGAATGCTTTTCTCGTTCAACTGATCGCCCATCAGACGGACTATGGGGGCCTGCGTGGTGCTCCCTTGGATCAAGTGACTTTCGGGCAGTTGTGCTATCGCCCGCTCCGGTAGTCCGCGGCGCCCACCAGCGGTGATCTGGGCCGCTAGCTGCGTGCCAGCGATAGATCATGTTCTAAAACGATTGCAATCTGGTGGACCAACTGATTTGCAGAATTCTTATGGTTCCGCGCCGACTCTGAGCATCAAGCGTAAGGAGACCGAAGGCGAATCGAAACGGGAAGGAAACAGAAGGAGAATGCCTGCACCAGGATTCGAACCCGGGACCAACTGATTAAGAGTCAGCTGCTCTACCAACTGAGCTATGCAGGCGCACCGGCTATTCTATCCAGCCTTTCTTTCGGCCTGCGTCACTCAGCTACTTCTCGCGATCACCCCCCACCGTCATCAACCCGCGCGTCGATGATCGCGCGGCTCTAACACTTGCTCAGCAGAACTCTCCGGGTTCACCATGACCACCTCGAAGAGGTCCTCGAAGTTCACGTTGAAAAACTTGATCAACGCTTGGCGCAGTTTCGGGCCCGGCCGGCGTGCCCCCGACTCGAGTGCCGGAATATAGTTCTGGCTAATGCCCAGGTTGTGTGCGAGCTCGCGCTGTGTCAGACCCTTCTTCTCGCGCATTGCCCGCAGCCCGGTCGCACGAACCTCGACATTCATCTCGGCATCATCACACGGTTGCGTATATTTGTCAAGACATGCCTACAAAACGGTCTAGTCGAGATCGGTCCGCGCCAAATTTGCCAACCGGACGCCTGATTTTGTCCGGCCTAACGGCGTTCGGCTATCACGGCAACAACCCCGCCGAGCGCAAGCTGGGGCAGGTTTTCACGGCTGACCTCGAGGTCACCCTCGACAGCAAGAAAGCCGCCGCCAGCGACCGCGTCGAGGACACCATCAGCTACCCGCATCTCGAGAAAACCGCCCGTCAGATCCTCGAGGGCAGGCCAGCCAACCTGCTGGAGACGGTCGCCGAGCGGATCGCGACCGCCCTCCTGAAGTACCCCGAAGTGATCCAGGTCACCGTCCGCGTCAGCAAGCGCCCGCCCCTGCCGAACCTCAACACCTTTACCGTCGAGATCACGCGGCCGGCTGACTAAACTCAACCGATGCCCGCCCGCCTGATCGACGGCCGCGCCCACGCGCGCGCCATCCGCGAAGAGTTGAAACTCGCCGTCGAGCGCCATCCCAACCAGCGCCCGCCCGGGATTACCGTCATCCAGGTCGGTGATGATCTCGCATCCACCACCTACGTCCGCGGCAAGGCGAGGGCCGCCGAAGAGGTCGGGTTCAAGTCCGCGATCGAGCATCTGCACGACATCAGCCAGGCCGACCTGAACAAGCGGATTCAGGCGCTAGCCAAGGACCCGACGATCGACGGCATTCTTGTCCAGATGCCACTGCCCGATGGCCTCGATGCTGATGACGCGCTCGAGCAAATCCCCCCACATAAAGATGTCGACGGCCTGCACCCCTACAATGCGGGCCGCCTCGCGCAGGGGAACCCAACCTTCATTCCGGCCACACCGCTGGGCGTGCTCGAGCTGCTCCGGCGCGACGGCATCGATCCCACCGGCAAGCATGCCGTCGTCGTCGGACGCTCCCGTCTCGTCGGGCGACCGCTGGCGTTGCTCCTTCTTCAGAACCACGCGACCGTCACGATCACCCACTCGCACACCGTCGACCTCGCCAGCATCACCAGGACCGCCGACATCCTGGTCGCCGCCACGGGCAAACGCGGCCTCATCACCGGCGACCATGTCAAGCCCGGCGCGATCGTGATCGACGTCGGCATCACCCGCGATCCCGAGACCGGCAAACTGACCGGCGATGTTGACCGCAAGAGCGTTGAGCTAGTGGCGCAGGCTCTGACCCCCGTTCCGGGTGGGGTCGGCCCCATGACCATCGCGATGCTGCTGGTCAACACCTACCGCGCCTACCGCCAGCACCTCGGCCAGGCGTGACGTACCAGGAATCGCTCGACTACCTGACGTCGCTGGGTCGCTTCGGTATCAAACTCGGTCTGGAGCGAACCGAGGCACTGCTGCACGCGCTCGGCGCCCCGCAGGATCTGTTCCAGGGTGTGCTTGTCGCGGGGACCAATGGGAAGGGTTCGGTTTGCGCGATGGTGTCGAGCATCCTGCAGGCGGCGGGGTATCGCGTCGGCCTGATGCCGAAGCCTCACCTCGTCTCCTACACCGAGCGAATCCAGGTCGACCAGCGGCCGATCGCCGAGGCAGATTTCGCGGCGCTGCTCACGGAGCTGCAGCCCGCTATTAATAAGGTTGCGGCGGAACTCGGCCCGCCCACCGAGTTCGAGATCCTGACCAGCGCGGCCTTCTACTACTTCGCCCGCGCGGGCATTGACCTGCTGGTCTGCGAGGTTGGCCTCGGCGGGCGGCTCGACTCCACCAACGTGCTCGATCTCGGCGTCAACGTAATCACCAACATCGCGCTCGACCACACCCAGCACCTGGGATCGACGCTGGAGGCGATCGCCGCGGAAAAGGCGGGCATCCTCAAGCCGGACAGCATCGCGATCACGGGCGCGCAGCCGCCGGCCCTTGCGGTCATCGAGGCGAAGGCGCGCGACCAGCGCATCCCGCTGCTGCGTCTCGGCCAGGAGATCGGGGTGAGTCCCATCGACAAAGACTGGGCGGGCGTGGAGGCGACGATCACCACGCCGCGCGGTACGTATCGGGACCTCCGCATCCCGCTACTCGGCATATATCAAGCTGACAATGCCGCCCTCGCCGTGGCGTCGATCGACGCGCTGCGCTCGCGCGGGTGGGACATCTCCGACGGCGCGCTCCGCGACGGGCTGGCCCGCACGCGCTGGCCCGGCCGGCTCGAGGTCATCGACCGCGATCCGATCGTGCTCGTCGACGGCGCGCACAACCCCGCCGGGCTGGAGCGGTCGCTGGAAGCGGTTCAGAAATTAGCGAAAAGCCGCCCGCTCGTGATCGTCTTCGGGGCGATGCGGGACAAGGACCTCTCATCGATGCTCGCGCTGCTCCACCGCGTCAATGCTCCGGTGATCTTCTCCCGAATCGATTGGCACCGCGCGGAGGCACCCAGTGAGCTGGCCAAACGGTTCGAGGGCGAATCTGAAACAGCGGAATCCTCAGCCGAGGCGCTCAACCGCGCGCGAGAGAAGGCGGGACGCGACGGCATCGTCTTCGTCTGCGGCTCGCTTTACCTGGTTGGCGAGGTAAAGTCCAGCCCCGTGCGAATGCCAGCCTGATCGACCGGCCCGGGTGCAACCGAGGTCCGTATGTTCAGGTACATGGCCTTAGGCGCCGAATATGCTTGCCTGGACAGACACATGTAACGGGAGGGAAGGATCGATGCGTCTGCTGACACCTCGTGCTTTCTTTCGACCTGCGCTCTTGCTCGGCATCGCGATCGGCGTAACCACCGCTGCGGCACCGGTAATGGCAACGGCAGCGGCTCCGCGTTCGTCAGTCGTCGTTCACCCCGTGACCGACGTTGGCACGGCGTCCCAGGTTTCCGCGCCGACCACCTCGGCGGCCAGAGTCGCGGGCGCGCTGGAGCGCGGGGTGCGCCGGCCGCACGCGGTGTCCCAGGCCGCGGCGGCAAGAGCAGGAGTTTCGAATGCGCCCACCGCATCCTCAAATGATCAGAACGGAGACCAATCGGGCAATGGCTCCTCACGGCGGCTCCTCCGGCACTTCAATGGAGTCAGCAGCCTCGACAGCGAGGTCACGAACTTCGGCGCGAAGTTCGAGCCGCCCGACACGGCACTCTGCGAGGGCAACGGCTTCGTGCTCGAGCCCGTCAACTCCGCGTACACGATCTACCGCACGAACGGGACCCCGATCGCAGGCCCGTTCAATGTCAACGACCTTTTCCACCGCGGGGGCTTGCAGTTCACGAGTGACCCGCGCTGCTACTACGATCCAACGACCAACACCTGGTTCGCCACTATCCTGTTCATCGCCGACGACAACGCGTCCTCGACGATCGATATCTCGGTCAATCGCACAGGTGATCCGACGACCGCGTGGACAACATACAGCATCGACACCACCGATGCCGCCAACACCGCAAACGGTTGCCCCTGCTTCGGCGACCAACCCCGCCTGGGCATCGATGCCTTCAATCTTTATCTGAGCACCGATGAGTTCTCGATACTCGGACCGCAGTTCGATGGCGCTCAGCTGTACGCCGTCGCCAAGCGCGACCTGGTGGGGCTGAAGTCGCGCATTCACTTCGCGCACTTCGCCAACCCGACCATCGACGGCAACTCGCTGATTGCGATCGTGCCAGCGATCACGAACGGCTCGGCTGATGCCGAGTACTTCCTCAACGCGCTCGACCTCAACCTTGACGGAAGTACGGTGAGCCGCATCGGGGTTTGGGCGATGACGAACCGAGACGAAGTCGGTCGCGGTGATGCTCCCACCCTTTCCAGTGTCGTCATCGATTCGGAAGGCTACGCTGTCCCGCCGAGCGCTATCCAAAAGGGCTCGAGCCACCCGCTGGATTCCGGTGATGATCGAATGCAACAGACCCAGTTCATCAACGGCACCATCTGGGGCGAGCTCACGACCGCGCTGAGGCTGCCAGGCGATTCGACAGTGCGCGCCGCCGCGGCCTGGTTCAACGTCAAGCCGGTCCTGGGCGAGGAGGAGGAGCTCGCTTCCGCAACCATGACGCGTCAGGGTTACGTTGGGGTTCGCGGCAATTACGTGATCTACCCTGCGCTCCAGGCCGACAAATCCGGCAATGCGGCAATGGTCGTCACGATCTCCGGTGCGCAGCGCTATCCAAGCGCTGCCTATGCGGTGATGGTGAGCGGCCGGTCCGCCTTCGGGGCAGTGACTGTGGCCGCCGCCGGTACCGGCCCTTACCGTCCCAAGCCGAAGCAGTTCGGCCGGTGGGGCGACTACTCATGGGCCCAGCTCGATCCTGCCACCGACACATTCTGGCTGGCCGCCGAATACGTCCCGCCGCTCGCCAGCCAGACGACCGATCACCTCCGTAACTGGGGCACGGAGGTGCTCCAGGTAAAGGTCAGCGACTAAACGCGGAGCAAGGGGAGCCGGCGATACGGCTCTCCTTGTCGCGGTGCGCGCTAGCGCCGGGCCTGCGGAGCGAGCACCAGTTTGCGGTGCGGCGAAGCGGCCTGCTGCTTCCAGGCCTCGGGCGCTGCCTCGAGCGGCAGCACCTCGAACTCAACCTTGAGCTGGCCCGCGACTACGTAATCGACCAGCCTACCGTAGGCTGCCGCCTGATCTTCCCAGGGCACCACGAAAGTGTTGTACCCGAGGACTGACAGATAACGGCCGCGGACGACGCCTGACTTCACGACGGCTTCCTGACCGGCCGACGCGCCGAGTTGCACGAATCGACCGAACGCACTCATCGCCTCCATCGCCGCGACGCCCGGTGCCCCCCAGACCGGATCGATCACGACATTGAGCTGCCCGGCGCTGGCTTCCTTGATGCGGTCGATCAACCCATCGGCCTGCTTCAGATCGACGGTCGCGTCGGCCCCGAGGTCTTTCGCACGGGCCAGGCCGTGCTCATCTCGGGCCGCGGCAATCACGCGCCCCGCTCCGAGCAGGCGGGCCACCTGGACCGCAATCGTGCCGAGGACGCCGCTCGCGCCGAGAATGAGGATCGTTTCCCCGGCCTTCAACTCCGCGCGCCGGGTGAGCCCGAGATACGCGGCGATCCCTGGCGTGCCCAAGGCCGCGGCTACCCCGTCAGGCACGCTCTCCGGAAGCGGTACTGTTTGACCCCGGCTGACCACTGCGCGCTCGGCCATCGCGCCGTTGGGAAGGGCAGCACGGAAATAGACGCGTGGTCCCGCCTTTCCATTCTCCTGAAGCCGTCCGATGCCTTCGCCCCCCGGCACATACGGGGTCGGCGGCGAACCCGCGTAAAACCTTCCACCTGCGATCGAGATGTCGACAGGATTTAGGGGCGCGGCGGAAACCTCCACCAGGCTCGACCCATCGGCCTTCGGTTCTGGGACGTCGCGAAGAACCGGTGGCTCGCCATATCGCTCGATCACCGCGGCGCGCATAGTCACAACAGCTTAGCGCCGGATTCCTAATTACTGCTGCGTCGTACCCTTGAGAAGAAATGCCAACCACCGACGCGGTGGCCGCGCTGCGATTCCGAGATCGCTCGAGTGCCGCCCTTCCATATGCGCTCGTCGGAGTTAGCTTCATCGGCTTGTGGTTTGCCATCATCGATCACGTCTGGACAGATCCCGGGTCGCTCGCGATCGGCGTGATCTTCATCACGGCAGTGCTGGGATTCGCGCTATGGCTGAAATTGATCAACGACCGAATGGCGATCCTGGTTACCGCGGACGCGTTTGTGCTCAGGGGAGTCCGGAATGAAATCATCACGCTCGCCAACCGGGCCGCGGTTAATCAGATCGTGTTGAGGGCGCAAAGCCTGCAACTGCTGGACGCGCATGGCCGCGAGCTGTATAAGACGGAGCGCAGCGCGTGGTCCGACCAGCAGGTCGAGGCATTCGGCAAGGCAGTCGGGGTGCCGGTTATCCGGGTATGAAGGCAGCTTTAGCCCTTGAGATAGCGATCGAAGTACGCAACCGATCGCGCCATCGCCAGGGTGAAGCCCCCCGAGATGTTGTGATCGGCTCCGGCGTACGTGTAAAGCTCCACGGGTTTGCCGGCGGCCTGAAGATCATTCGCTAACGTCTGTGAAAACTGCAGCGGCACCTCGGTGTCGCCGGTGCCATGGTGCAGCTGGATCGGCGCGGTGATGTCGGCCAGGTAGGCCATCGGGGAGATCGAGTCCCAGAAGCCCGGATTCTGCTCGGGCGTGCCGAAGCTGTCGGTGAAATTGTGCGGCCAGCCGCCGCTAAAGGACGGGGGTGGGCGGTCGCCGCCGATTGGATGCCAGTTCTCCAGCAGATCCTTATAGGTCGCGTTGACGCCGGCCCAGATGACCGCCACCTTGATCCGCGGATCGATCACCAGGGCCCGCAGCGTGATGTTGCCGCCCATCGAATGTCCCCACATGCCGATTCGGTTCGGGTCGGCATTCGCGTAACGCTGCATCGTGGTTACGGCATTCAGGACGTCGACCGTGTCGTTCGGCGAGCCGTACGCGCTGACCGGCGTGCCTTGTGAGCTGCCGAACCCGCGGTAGTCCGGCTTGAACACGACATATCCGTTGCGGGCAAAGGCATCGACATAGGCGACATAACGCTCAGTGGTCCGGTAGACGGTGGGCGGGATGTAGCCGTGGTTGAAGATGATCACCGGCCAGCCGCTCGCCGGCTTCGCGCCGTTGGGGACGGTCAATAGCGCAAAGATCTTGAGCCCATCCGACTGATAGGAGGCGACGTATTGCTGGTAGTTGCGTCCCGGCACGAGCGTCCGCTCGATGACCAGGTCGCTGCCGGGGTAATCGCGCTGCCGCATCGCGAAGATGGCCAGCGGCGGCAGCGTCTGCTGCGCCGGTGCTGGCAAGGCTGACGGCGTGGCAGCCGGGCGCGCGCTCGGTGCGAGTGCCGCCGGTGGCGGGCTACTGCAGCCGACCAGGATTACAGCGATCGCAACGACGAGCGGCCAACGGTAACGCTCATCCATCGATTCAGGATAGCGCCGGATTATTCATGACAGAGTTGCCACGGGAGGAGATTCGCCCGAATACCCGGAGATGTGGCTACCGTTTCCCTAACTAGAGCCACCATGAAACTGCCTCTACTCCTCGAGCGACTCCTCACGGCGTTAACCACTGACAAAGGTCAGGGAATGGTCGAGTACGCGCTGATCCTGGTCCTCATCGCGGTGGTCGTGATCGTGGTCCTGATCATCCTCGGCAACCAGGTCCAGAACGTCTTCTGCAACATCTCCGGCGGACTGGGGACGTAGCGCGGGCGAGGATCCGGCCTCAGCCGTGAGCCTCGTCATCGACCGGCTCCACGTGGACGACCGCGTCCGTGACCACCGGCAGCTCCCGCTGGATCCGCTCCGAGACGGCATGACCGACCTCGTGCGCCTGGGCCAGGGATAAGTTCCCATCGACGTGGACCGAGACGTCCAGCAGGACATGCTTACCCGCCTGGCGTGCGCGGAGCGCGTGATACCCGTGCAGGCGCGGATCGCTCTTGAGGATGCGCTCAATAGCGGCGAGCGTCGGTCGATCGGGCATCGCATCGAGCAGCACCTGGGTCGTCCGGCGTCCCTGCTCGATCGCGGTGGTCCCGATGATGATCGCGACAGCAACCCCGGCCAGAGGATCCGCAATCTGGAAATTGAAGACGGCCACCAACGTGATGCCGACCAGCACCGCAAGCGACGCCCAGAGATCTGAGGCGAAATGGAGCGCATCTGCTTCGAGGGCGGCGCTACCACCGTGGACCCGCGAGACGCTCTGTAAGTAGCGGCTGACCACGATGTCGATGATCACCGCAGCGAGGACCACCACGAAGGAATACCAGGCGACCCGCACTGTCCCGGGAACCACGAGCCGCCGCACCGACTCGATCACGATCGCGATGCAGGTGGCGCCCAGGAGGAACATCTGGATCAGGCTCGAGATGTTCTCCGCCTTGGCGTGGCCCCAGGCGTGGTCCTCGTCGGCCGGCTTGGCCGCCGTCTGGATGCCGGCGTAGGCGAAGATGCTGGCCGACAGGTCCAGGAAGGAATGCGCGGCGTCGGCGAGGATCGCGACGCTGCCCGTCAGCAAGCCCACCAGCAGCTTGGCCGCGATCAGGACGATATTGACGAGAACCGAGTAGAGGGCTGCCCCGGCCTTGCTGGGTCGGACAATCCCCCGTGGCTGAGCGTGGTCCATGGCCATTTCCCTAGTGGCTAAACTACCCCGTTGCGGCAGTCTTGCAACGGAGACAACCTATTCAGAGTGCGATCCGTGGATGCGCGTTCAGGCGGCGGGCCTCAGGGATAGATTCGCGGCGAGCACTGCGTCTCACTGCCGCTGAACCGCCAGCCCGGTAGATACCCGTTCCAGTTCAGGGTGATGAAGCCCCGGCAGGTCTGGCTCGTCCGCGCCAGCTCATACGTGATCGGATAGGTGACCTCACCCGTTCCCCAGCGCGGCGATCCCAGGGTGTACGACGTGACGCCCTCGCTGAAAATACCGTTGCTGGTGTTCTTGGCGCCTTCGATGACGAGCGGGGGACGGCCGAAGTACGCGAACCCGGCGCAAAACACGAGAAGCAAGGCGGTCACCGCGGCCACGCCGACCGCTCGGCGGCGACGCACTCCCGGTTCGAGCGGAGGGCTGGTCACGGCAGCGACCGGCGCCACGATCGTTCCCGCCAACCGGTCGCCGAGCCGCTGATGCTGCCGCGTGGCGAGCGTCAGTATGCCGCCCAGTAAGTACCCGAAGGGCAACACATCGAGCAGGCGGGCGAGGTTGCGGACGATCGCCGCTTGCGGGCCGATGCGTCGACCCTGCAGATCGGTGACGCGCACGGCGGCGAGACGCTTTCCAATTGAAGCGCCGAAGAGGCCTTCCAGCACGGCATAGTAGGTCACCCACAGCAGCGCCAGCCACGGCCAGTCAACGGTCGTCTGCGTCGTGAACGAGGTAAAACCGCCACTGCCCATGGTGGTCGCGATTCCGCTGGTGACTCGTGTCACGCCGAATGTCCCGTTGACGACCGCGTCGAGCAGCGAGATCACTAACGTGTCGACGATCAAGGCCAGCAAGCGGCGAGGAAGCGCTCGGCCGGTTGCCGAAGCCAGGTCGATTGAGTCCGCCGCTGGAGCCCCGGCCAGACTCATGACCGGTCAATTCTGACCTACTGCCAGCGCTTGTGCGCGAGTCGCGCCTACTGGATGTCCGTGAGCAGCTGAATGGCCTTGCCATCGGGGCCGACCGCGTAGACGTTGCGAGGTGGCCAGCCGCCGGTTTGGGGGTGACTCGGGTCAAGCAGGAAGACGGCAATTCGCTGGCCGCCCGGCTCGGGCATCGCGTCGTAGTAGCCGGCGCCGGGCGGACCGGTCCAGAGGACGGTGCCGTCTCGCCAGCGGACGACCGACACGGCGCCGGAGTCGGCCACCTGCACCGCCAGCGAACCGTCCCAGGAGAACGCCTCCACTCTGCCCGGGAGATGGTCGAGAACGGTGCCGCTCGAGTTGTAAATCGTCGTCGAGGCACTGCCCCCACCTGGCTGGCTGTAGCTGATCTCCGCAATGAACTGAGCGTCGCGAGAAGCCACGGTGTCGCCGGTGTTTGAGCGTGTCCACAGGATGCGGCCAGTCGACAGCTGGACCACCCAGAACTGGACTGTGCTCGGCGCCGTACCAGTGCCCTGAATAACAACGGCTCGATCCTTCTCCATGGAGCACGCAGCCACGCCCGCCGAGGCCTGGTCGTACATTTTGGCGACCCGAACGACGTTCCTGGGGGCCTGTCCGACTGCAGTCACCTGCAAGGTCGCCGGTTCGCCACCAGCCGGCGGCAACGCGGACTTCGAGACCATGTTGCAGTAGCGTTGGCCGTCGTCCGCCCACGTTCCGCTGAACCCCTTCGTGTTCACGGTCGGCGATGCGACGAGCGTACCGGCCCGATCACGGATATAACCGGTCCACCCATAGAGCGTGCCGGCAGGATTTTGAACAAAACCCATTGCGATGTCCGGATTCGTGCCGACGCGCCCGCGAGCGGAGCCGTCCCACGTGACTCCATCGAGCTGCTCACTGTTCACCGGATCACGGAAGAGAATCACCGGCGTGCTCGATGGAACGTGAAGCAGCTGCGACATCGGCGTGGGCGCGGGCGTTGCCGTAGGCGTCGCGATCGGTGTGGGAGACGGATGGGTCGTGACGACGTTTTTCGTGTGTAGTCCACGAATCACCACGGACACCCCGATGGCCGAGGCCGCTACCAGCACCAGCGCGACACCCGCCACTGACGGCCAGAGCTGGCGATTGACACGGCGCCCCGCGGTAGCCGCGCGCAGCATCCGATTGCCGGTGCCGGCAACTTCTCCAAGCTGCCCCTGCTGCTTTGCGAAGACCTCGTTGACGTCACGGCGGAGGTCGTTCATTCCAAGTCCTCCAGGGCGACTGCCGGCCGGAGCCGGCGACATGCCCGATAGATTCGCGATTTCGCGGCAGCCGGCGAGACGCCGAGTGTGGCGGCAACCTCTTCAATCGGGAGGTCCAGGTAAAAGTGCAGAAAGAGCGCGCCGCGGTCTGGCAACGGGAGTTGCTGCATGGCGCGTTCCAGGTCGATGTGTTCGACCTCCGGTTCCCGCGACGTTGGGCGGGCCACGACCTCAACGAGAGAAGTGAGGCGGAACCATGGCGTGCGCCGCACGTTTCGACACTGGTTGGCGACGATCGCGAAGAACCAGGGACGTACCGGCATCCCAGGCCGTAGCTGGTGAAGCTTCCGCCAGGCGCGGGTCAGCGCCTCCTGGGTGGCGTCCTCGGCGTCTCGCCGATCTCCCAGCATGGAGAGGGCGAGGCGCAAACCCGGCTCGAGGAGCGGCCGAAGCAACGACTCGAACGCCGCCTCGTCACCGGCCACCGCCCGCAAGCGAAGCGGTTCGTCAGCCTGCAGGCTCAGTGCGTACCCCACATCTACTAAGACACGTGCCGCCAGCCGCGAGTTGCATCAAGAACCAAACTGGGTGCGCGCAGTGTAACGAACGGCGGGGTTGTCCGTTGTGAGGGTCAGGACATGAAAGGGAGTCAGATCTGGACGCCGCCGATCGCAGCTGGTTCGAGCCGCTAGCCCGGACGCTGGAACGGCCGGCGTACCACTTTGCCGTGATGCTGGTACAGAATCGGGCGACCGCCGAGGAGCTGGTACAGGAAGCCTTTGCCAGGGTATGGGCCTCGCCCAACACGCCCTCAGCCGAGACGGACTTTCGACGCTGGCTCTACCGAGCCATCACGAACCTCGCCCGGGATTACCACCGGCGGCGCATGGTCGAAGAGAAGCTCTTGTTCTGGAATCCGACGGCGATCGACCCGCTCGACGAGGTCGTGCATCGGGCCGAAGACCGTGAACTACTCCGCGCCGTGCTCGTCCTGCCGGTCAAGGACCGCCAGGCGATCTACCTTCATTACTTCGACGGCCTGACCTTTGCCGAGGTCGGCGAGGTGCTCGGCGTTAGCGAAATCGCGGCCCGCGTGCGCGTCCACCGCGCGTTGCAGCAACTCCGCGGCCGGCTCGGCCCGGACTCCGTTGCCAGGGAGGTGTCTGCATGACCGGGCCGGACCTCGAGCTCGAAGAGCGCCTCCGCCGGCTGGCGCCGGCCTTCAAAGACGGCATCGAGCCCCCGGCGACGCTGCATGGCATGGTGATGTCCGCAACCACGGCGCCACGATCGCCGGTGCGGCGGCCTTCTATGCTTCGCGAGCTATCGCTGGCCGCGACACTGATCGCGTTCGTCGCGCTGCTGGCCTTTGCGTTCTCGCGGCTGCACCTTCTAACGCCGGGGCCGGTGAAGCCCAACCCAACCCCGAAGGCCACAACCTCTAACGTCATTCCATGGACGGCGGCGCCGATGGTGCTTCCATCGGCCTCGGCCCAGCTGGCGAGCCCGGCGGACGCTGCCACCTGGATCGGGCATACCGTTACCGGGGTCGATCCGTTGCTTGTCCCTACCGCCATTGGCGACGACTACACGGCGCAATTCGTGGCTGACCAGCACTCGTTCGTGGTCGACTATTCGAGCAACGTCCGTCACGCGACGGTTGAGCTTGCAGCCCTTTCCGTGATGCCGAACCAGGGCGCGACCGCCCGCCCCACCATACGGACGTTTCGCGGCGTCGCGGCGACCTACCAGGTCGACAGCGCAACGCCGACGGCGCCGCGCTCTCTCCAATGGACCGAGAATTCGGCGAACCACGGCCAGGCCTATTCACTGATTGCCGCCGGCCTCAACGAGACCGAGTTCTGGCAGGTCGCCGATTCGCTCAAGCCGCTGGCCGGCATCGCCGGCGTCCGCGCATGCGTCGCCGCTGATCTGCGGGCTGTTCCCGGACATGGCAACGGCGCCAGCGGGCAGGTCTTCAACACGGTCCTGCTGAGTAATCACAGCGCGAGCTCGTGCCGGCTCGAGGGAACAGCCCAGGTGCTCTTAAGGACAAGCGCGGGCAAAACGCTCTCGCTTCCGCAGGTCACGACATTGATGCCCTGGATGAACGCGCCGCCGGGCCCGGCGCTCATGGCGCCCAACTCGCCAGACCCACAACCGGAACTGGGGTCGCAGATCGGATGGGGTCAGGCCTCCTTCGCCTACTCGATATGGGACTGTCCCGCCAATCGGTCCTTCAGCTCAGTGATGATCGTGCTCCCAAATCAGCGGGGAGCGCTGACGCTTCCGGCGGACGGCGCCGGCTACTCCGGGGGCGGCGAGTGCGAGGGCGGCGCCGTTGTCCAGCGGACGGAGGTTGGGCCTTTCACAGGGACGGAACCCGCGCCGACCGGGGTCGACAATTCGCCGCTGTCGATCAACATCAAGCTGCCGGACCATGTGCGCGCCGGCCAGTCGCTGCACTACCAGGTGGTGCTGACCAATGCGTCAGGCGCGCCCTTCCACTTCCGCGGCGAATGCCCAAGCTATACGGAAGACGCAAGTCGTGCCGGTCGCAAGAACCTCGCGAACTATCAGCTCAACTGCAGCGCGGTTGACTGGCTCGGGCCCAACGAGAGCGTCACGTTTGCCATGGTGCTCGACATTCCTGCCGACACGCCACCCGGCACGGGCGACTTGCGCTGGGAAATGCGCTCGGCGTACGGCGCGGGACAAGGTCGCGCGGTGTTGACGGTCACCGCAGCCTAGGCGAAATCATGCTTGTCCGACAGCATCGCTGTCATTTCCCACCGAGGCGCGCCGGGTTGACTCTCCGGACACCCGACCGCACAATGACCCGGCCCCATGGATCACCTGCTGTCGATTGCCTCCATCTTCGCCACCGCCACCTCGCTCCTGGCGGGCCAGGCCGGCTCGGCGGGCTACACACCTGGATCGACCGGCTACGACATCAGCTTTCCGCAGTGCGGCGCCGCCTATCCCGCCGGGGCGTTCGGTGTCGTCGGCGTCAACGGGGGCTACCCGTTCGTCCACTACAACCCCTGCCTGGCCGACGAATACGGTCACTCGCCGCACGCGGCCCTCTACGTCAATACGGGCTATGACCCGATCTATACGCAGGTCGACGGCCAGCACACCATCCCCGACTGCCTGACGAAGTCGGCCGCGGTCCGGGGTTTGGACGATCAAAAGGCCGCCTGGGCGGTGGGCTGCAGCGAGGCGTCGCGCTCGATGGCCTACGCGGCCTCGCAGAATGTCGCCAATCCGAGAGGCTGGTGGCTAGACGTCGAGACCGACAACAGCTGGTCAGATACGGATCTGAGCCTGAACCAGTACACGATCCAGGGTCTCGTCGATACGCTCCACCGCCAATCGCCGGCAGTGGTCGGCATCTACTCGACCGGCTACCAGTGGCACAAGATCGTTGGCGGCCTGCCCGTGTCAGGTATCCGGGCCAACTGGGTCGCAACCGGGAGCTTTTCCGTTGACGAGGCCCATGCCCGCTGCGGCACCGGCTTCTCAGGGGCGCCCGTCTGGCTGGTCCAGTACCTTCAGGGCGGCTTCGACACGAATTACGTCTGCTGAGCATCAAATAGGGTAGGTGTTTCGGCCTAAGCCGCCAAACTCGTACCCTTTGAATGGCTCAGCCCGTTAACTGAGCCAGAGGAAGGCCCCCTGCTTGCCTGCCTCTCATCAAATTTCAATCTTGAATAGCGCATGATTCGATCGAGCTGATGGCTGGTCAAGTGCCTGCAAGGCGTCGTCGTGCCTCCCGTTTGCATCCTGTGCGGATAGCGGCGCTGACTCTGTTTTGCCTCGTGCTTTCCGGGACGGCGGGTGCCGCCGCCTACTTCTTCCCGGTGGTCGTGGCCGGCGTCGGCCAGACCGGCCAGACCGTCATCGTGCCGCCCAGCCGCAGCCCGGGCGTGGCGGCAACGCCCATACCGTCGTCCGCCCCCGGCTCCCCGTTTACGGTGCTGCTGCTCGGTTCCGACGACGATGGGAAGAACAAATCCCCGTTGACCCAGTCGATGATCCTGGTGCGCGTCGAGCCGGCCACCAAACACGTCACCATGCTGTCGATCCCCCGAGACCTGTGGGTTCCAGTCTCGAGCTGCAACTGCAATGCGAAGATCGACGCTGCCTACGCCTACGGCGGCGCGGCCGCCGCCATTGCCACCGTCGAGCGCAACTTCCACGTCCACATCGACGAATACGCCTGGGTGGGCCTCAAGGGCTTGATCAAGCTGATCGATCGGCTTGGCGGAGTGGACCTGCTCGTCACCAACCCCGTGCTCGACGATCAGTATCCCGACGACATCAACTCGGGCTTCCTCTACGGCTACAAGCGCGTCGCGGTGCTGCCGGGCCCTCAGCACCTCGACGGGAGTCGTGCGCTCCAGTACGTTCGGTCGCGGCACAACGACATCAACGGCGACTTCGGACGATCGGCCCGGCAGCAGCAAGTGCTGCTGGCGATCAAGGCCAAGGCCAGCACCCTCAACGCGGCTGACCTTCCCGATATCGTCGACACCCTCAAGGGCAACTTCACGACCAGCATGGGGCTGGACCGGGTGCGGAGTTTGCTGAGTGTGGCAACGGCCTTCGACATTGCCAACGTCAAACAAGTCGTGCTCTACGCATGCCCGAGCGGCTGTTATACCAGCTACGATCACGGCGCCGCCTACGGCGGTGCGAGCGTCGTGATCCCTCACTGGTCAATGATCCTCGCGGTGACGAGGGAAAATTTCCCGTGATCCTCCGCCGGATCGCCGCCATCCTTTTCCTGCCGGTCATGTTGGCCTTCGGGTCGGGCGTCTACCTGTACCTCGGCACGTTAAAAAGCAAGGTGGTCCAAGAAAAGCCTGTGCTGCCCACGGTGACGAAACCGAAGTTCGTGCTCCCCGGCACGATGTACGTCGTCCAGGACGGGCGAATGTTCAAGCTGAACGCCGGCAGCTTTGCCGAGATCGGGCCGACCGGGGACTGGTCCCAACCAACCCTAACGCCCGACCACACCAGGCTGATCGCGGTTTCCCGCGGCGTGCATTTCAGCGATCTCTACCTGCTCGATCTCGATGGCCATGTCGTGAAGCGCCTGACCAAGAACGACTCGCGCTACGTCGAGTTGAACCACTGGGCCTTCTACCCTCGCGTCTCCCCCGATGGTGCGAACCTCGTCTACAGCTACGACAGCCCCAAGCTGACGAAGAATGTGGAGGAAGGTGTCGACCTGTCGGTCTGGAGCATGCCCCTGAGCGGCGCACAATACCAGGCGCGGCGCTGGACCGACCCGTACTGGTTCAGCGGCGGCGACGTCAGCCCGATCGCGCTCGCCGGTGGCGGCCTCCTCTTCGTCCGGCATTCGATCGACCCATCGACGGTCGTGCACTCGCAGATCTATTACCAGGCCCGCGCGCTGGCCGTCGCCAAGCCGCTGACCAGCGATACGGAGGACTGCAGTGAACCAGCGCTCTCGCCCGACGGGACGCAGCTGGCTATGATCTGCTCGCGCGGCAAACAGACGACGGCGCTCGAGGTCGCGCCGTTCAATGGAACTGTCCTCGGCCCGGCCCGCGTCCTCATGGAGGGCGGGCTCTACGGGTCCCCAGTCTGGTCGCCCGACGGCAAAGCGCTGGCCTACTATGCCCCGACTGGCCTGACGGGGCATTTCCAGTTGTGGTACCTGCCACTGCCGGTGGCCGCCACACCGTCCGCCACCGTCTCACCGTCACCGTCGACGTCCGCGCATGCCTCCTCCTCGATCGTCGCGCCCCCACCGCCTGCTCCCGTGCCGGTGCAGGTGACGGAGGGCGTCGACCTGTCGGCGACGTCGCCGCCTGTCTGGTACTGAGTAATCTGGGGACGGGTGTTCAGCAAACCGATCACCTGGCTTTCGTTCGCGCTGCTGGCGGCCGTTGTCTTGCTGGCGCTGCTAGCCCAGCGTGCGCTGCCCGGCACTCGCGCGGCTGAGTCGGCGGCAACGCCGACGCCCACGTCCGGGCTCGCCGCCGATATCGTCATTCCGCCCGGTTCGATGACGGCGCCGGACTTTTCGCTCAGAGACCAGGACGGCAAGGCGGTCTCGGTTTCGGCACTGCGCGGCCACGTGCTCGCCATCACGTTTCTCGACTCGCACTGCAAGCAGCTCTGTCCGCTCGAGGCTGAACAGCTGGCCCAAGCGCAGCGGTCGCTGGGCTCGAACGCCAACCTGTCGCTGCTGGTCGTCAGCGTCGCTCCCGCAACCGATACACCGGATAGCGAACGCGCCTTCGCGGCCGCACATCACTGGAGCGGCGACTGGCACTGGCTGACGGGCACGCCCGACCAGCTGGCGTCCGTTTGGAAGGCGTATAGCATCGCGGTACAAGGCGCGCCCGACAACATCTTGCACAGCACCGTTCTCTACCTGGTCGATAAATCCGGCTTCCAGCGGGCGGGCTGGGCTTCTGGGCTCCAACCCGACCAGCTCGCGCGCGACGTCCGCTTCCTCGATCGCGCGGCCTAGTATTCTGGGCTCAAAGGGGACGTGAGCGGCACGGGTAGGGGCGGATGAGCTCGTCTATCGGCGCGCCGGCGACGGCGCCCGTCCTGACGCGCGCTCGCATCCTTCTTATTGATGACGAGCCGGGGATCCTGAACTTCGTCTCGCGCGTCCTGCGCGAGACAGGCTATACGGTCGACGTGGCAACCGATGGAGAAGGAGGCCTCAAGGCCGCGCTCGGGCCTGCCTACGACCTGATCATCCTCGATCTGCTGCTCCCCGACCTTGGTGGCATCGACGTGCTGCGCCGGCTGATGCGGCAGCACCCGGGCCAGCCGGTGATCGTCCTGTCAGCGCTCAGCGATACCCCCTCGAAGGTCAGCTCCTTAGAATCAGGCGCCGACGACTACCTCGTCAAGCCCTTCTCGATTGAGGAGTTGCTGGCGAGAGTCCGGGCTCGCCTGCGTGATGCCCGCTCGGCGCGCACTCGCGTGGCGGCCGGTCATCTGACGCTGGACTTGATTGCCCGTCAGGTTCAGACGGAGTCCGGTCGCGTGCAGCTCGCCGAGCGCGAGTTTCTCCTGCTGCGCGAGTTGATGTCGTGCGCGGGCGACACCGTCAGCAAGGAGCACTTGCTCGCCACCGTCTGGGGGTACCGCTTCGACCCCGGCTCGAACGTCGTCGATGTCTACATCCGCCGGCTTCGTGCCAAGATCGGCGGAGAGGCCATCAAAACGGTCCGCGGGGAGGGATACCGGATTGACGCGGCCTGACCGCTGGCCCTGGCCGACGCGCGGCTTCCTCTGGATCGACGTCGCGTGGGGCATTTTTGCCGTCCTGAACCTCGTCGCGATCTACGTCTTCGCCGACTGGGAGACCGTTCCCTTCCACTTCATTTGGGTCAGCCTAACGATCCTCTACGGCTTCCGGGTTTGGCGGATGAAGTCGACATTGATCCTGTTAGGCGTGATCATCGTCTCTACTGGGGTCCTTCTGTCGATCGACATCGCGCGAGGCGCCCAACCCCTGGACGAAATCACCGAGGTGCCGTTGATGTCGGCGATGTTTCTTGCCATGGTCTGGCATGCGCGGCGGCGCCTCTCCGTCACGGAGCAGATGAAGCGGGTCTCCGATGTCAACCTCCGGCTGCTCGAGCGCGAGCGCCGCTTTATCCAGAATGCCTCCCATGAGCTGCGCACGCCGATCACGGTGGCCATCGGCCACGCCGAGCTGCTGCAACGCTCAACGGATCCCGCCAGGATGGCTGCCGATGCCCGCATCGTGGTCGAGGAGTTGATGCGGCTTCGACGATTGTCCGATCGGCTCCTCCTGCTGGCGGTGGCGGATGACCCCGATTTCCTTCACAAGAAGCCGATCGAGGTGGAGCCGGTGCTCGTGAATGCGCTGCATCGCTGGTCGCCGACGCCGCGCCGATGGCGCCTGGGCGCAACGGACGAGGCGGTAGTCGATGCCGACGCCGACCGCCTCGCTTTGGCGATCGACACGCTCGTGGAGAACGCCGTCAAGCACACAACCCCCGACGACTGGATCGAGCTATCGGTGCGGCGCCGTCACGGGGTTGAGATCATAGTGGCCGACTCGGGCACGGGAATCCCGCCCGAAGATCTGGACCACATCTTCGAGCGATTTGCTCGCTCCGATGCCAGCCGGCAGCGGGACACTCAAGGGCATGGTCTTGGCCTGTCGATCGTGAAAACGATTGCGGAGGCCCACGGCGGGACGCTTCGGGTGCGCAGTGAGGTGAGCAAGGGGACCGAACTTACAATCTCCCTCCCCCTCTGGGGGAAGGCTGAGGGAGCCTATGGGCTGGCGGACGCCGACGCCGCTGCGGAGACCGTGGCCGACGGCGTTGGAGTCGGAGTGACGGATGGCGCCGCGCCAACAGTTGGCGGTTGATCGAAGCCGAACCAGTGTTGAACGGCAAGCCCATAGAAGAGAACCGCGATCAAGAGGATTAGGACGATGACCGTGATGATGACGATCGCGGGTCCGGCTCCGGGCTCCGGCTCCTCTTCGACGACGGCCATGGCCGGATTGTCCCATTCCGGTTGAGCCGAAACAACCGTCGGCGAGGGGCGGAGCAGCCTTTCTGACAGTTTTGTAATCTCTACGCCTTTTCAACCCGCGAAGCGGCGGTCAGACTACACGAGGGACGCAGACAACGCCTGCCGTGAGGTAAGACCGATGCTCCGAAGGGTCTCCTTTGTCGCCGCCGGGGCGGTCATCGTCGTCATTGCCATGGTGGCCTTCGTTGGGCTATTCATGCTGCCACGACCGGGCCCGCTCGAGGGCACGACCACCAAGCTCCACCTCGAAACAGTGGGCGCGGTCGGCGCGGCGCTGGAGTGGCCACGCTCGAAGGACCCGCACCCTGACTGGGTCGGCTATCTTCCGACGACGACCTGGCGAGTACCCGCCAACTCGACAATCCAGGTCCAGATCGACCAGGAGGACAGCGCCACCGGCTTGCGCAACCCGTTCTGGGGCAAGGTTTTCGGTACCGAGGGCGGCAACATGCACGTCGCGTTTTTCGACGACAAGGGCAATCCGCAGGAGAGCGACATGACCTCGATTGATCCCACCCAGGCCGCCCATACCTTCGCGATTCCCGACCTCGGCGTCTTCGTGCCACTGCTGGGCGTCAATGCCGCCGCGCCAGCCAACAGCACGAACGTGATCACCTTCTCCTTCAAAACCAAGGGTCCCGGTCGCTATCACTGGCAATGTTTCGTCCCCTGTGGCGCGAAGACCATCTTCGGTAACGGCGGCCCCATGCAGACGATCGGCTACATGGGCGGCACGCTGATCGTGGTCTAGCCGTGGGCGCCTTTCACATCGAGGAAGCCGACCGGCCGCATATCGTGCGGCTCGCGATCATCTGGGTGATCCTCTCCGCGATCGGCATCGTCGGCGTTCTGCAGATCAACTATCCGCCCTACGACCAGTCGATTCAGGGGCAGGACCAGGCCGGCACGCTCAAGCTTCTGACCGCGTTGGCGACGCCGGTCTTCGTCGCCGTGGTAATGATGGTCGTGTACTCGGCAATCTATTTCCGGCGGACGACGACGGAGCTCGTCGACGGGCCGCCCATGCTCGGCAACACTCCCGTCCAGATCGCCTGGGTGACGATCAGCGCGATTTTCGTTCTCTTCCTGGCTGTGGTCGGAATCGCGACGCTGTCCAGCGAAAATGCCGCGCAGCTGGTCGGCGCGCCGGGCCGGTCGATCGGAACCGGCGGCCAGACCGGGGGCGGCGGGACCGGAGACGAGAACAAGGAAATCCACGTCCAGGTGATTGCCCAGCAGTGGTACTTCACCTACCGCTACCCGGACTACGGCGGGGTCGAGACGACCCACCTCTATCTGCCGGTCAACCATCCGGTCGAGCTGCACGTGACCTCGCTCGACATCATCCACTCATTCTGGGCCTACCAGCTCGGCGTCAAAGCCGATGCCAACCCGGGCGTTGACAACATCTTCCATGTCACGCCGCAGAAAACCGGCAGCTTCCAGGTGCGCTGCTCGGAACTATGCGGCTTGTGGCATGGAAACATGGTGGATTCGGAGGGCCAGGTGGTCAACCAGAGTGACTTCGACACCTGGATCGCCCAGCAGCAGCAAGACTTCGCCGCAATTTCCAAGGTGGTGCCGAGCTACGCACCCTATTACTTCCCGTTGCCAACCGTGAAAGGGAGCTGAGCATGGTAAGTCCGGCGCGCGTGTCCGAGCGGAGACTGTCGATCCCCAACAATCCCATCACCGGCATCCTCCTGGCCATCCCGGCGTATTTCGTCGGCATCTGGCTCGGCACGCTGTTCGGGCTCAACGACGAGCGGAACACCGGCGTCATCCTCGGGTACGTCTTCGCGACGGCCGCGTTCCTCGCCGGGGTCGGCTTCCTCAACTACCCGCTGGAGCGCCTGTTCGGCTGGCGGGTTACGCCCATCAGCGATCCTGACGAGAATCGCGGTATCGGTCGCTTCTTCCGCCTGAGCCTCGACCACAAGGTGATCGGCATCCAGTACCTGGTCACCATCCTCCTGATGCTCCTGTTCGGTGGGATTGGCGCGATGTTGATCCGGACCAGCCTGCTGGTGCCGGATGCCAGTATCACGCCGGCCGGTAATTACCTCCCGCTGATCGGCCTGCACAGCGTGATGATGATCTTCATCACGAGCGCGGTGATCGTGGGTCCCTTTGGAAACTACCTGGTGCCGCTGATGATCGGGGCTCGGCGCATGGCGTTCCCGCGACTCGAGGCGCTGTCCTTCTGGGTGGTGCCGCCGGCTGCCGTGATCCTGGCCGCCGCCACCTTCTGGGGCGGCTTCCCAACCGGATGGACTGGCTACCCACCGCTCTCGGAGCAGGCCCTCCAGGGCATGGACAGCTACATCGTCGGCTTCACCCTGATCGCTGTCGCGCTGGTGTCCTCCGGCGTCAACATGCTGGCCACGATCATCGGGCTGCGTGCCCCGGGCATGACCTGGACCCGACTGCCGATCTTCGTCTGGGGGATCTTCACCACGTCGATCCTCGGCCTGCTCGCCGCTCCGGTACTGGCCGCGGCGCTGACCATGCTGGCGATGGACCGCAGCGTGCAGACCACCTTCTTCCTGGCCTCCAACGGGGGCAGCAATTACCTGTGGGAGAACCTTTTCTGGTTCTTCGGCCATCCTGAGGTCTACATCTTCATCCTGCCGGCGTTCGGCATCATCATGGAGATCGTGCCGCACTTCGCCCGCAAACCCTTGTGGGGCTATCGGACCGGCGTCGTCGGGCTGTTTGGCGTGGCGCTGCTCAGTTGGTTCGTCTGGCAGCATCACCTCTTCGTCAGCGGGATCGCGCCGGTGCTGCGACCGTTCTACATGCTTTCCACGGAGTTGATCTCGATCCCCACCGGAATCATCTTCCTGGTGACGCTTGGCACGCTCTGGCGGGCGCGGGTCTGGTTTACCGTTCCAATGCTCTTCTGCCTCGGGTTTCTCTTCAACTTCCTGATCGGCGGCATCTCGGGCGTCTACCTCTCCGACGTGCCGACCGATGTGACGCTGCATGGCAGCTACTTTTCAATGGCACATTTCCACTACACGATCATGGGTGGCGAGATCTTCGCCCTGATGGCGGCCTGCTACTACTGGCTGCCGAAGATGACCGGCAAGATGCTCAGCCCAACCATCGGGCGCATTCATTTCTGGACGATGTTCATCGCCTTCAACTCGACCTTCTTTCCCCTGTTCCTCGCCGGCCTGCTGAACATGCCGCGGCGGGTCTCCACCTATGATCCGTCCCTGGTCGGACTCAACCGCTGGGTCAGCATTTCCGCCTACTTCCTCTTCGCCTCCATGGTCTTATTCGCCGGCAACCTGATCTACTCCTGGTTCTTCGTCGCGAAACCGGCGGTGGCCAATCCGTGGCACGCGCGGTCGCTCGAGTGGCAGGTCCCGACGCCGCCTCCGGCCCGCAACTTCGACCGCGTACCGGTCATCGTCGCGGGCCCCTACGACTACGGCATTCCGAACGCGCGGCCGGTGGCGGATCTTGGCGGCATGGTGGGAGCCACCGGTGGCGGTTAGAACCCGCCCGTACGAGGCCGCCGCCGATGCCGAGGCGCTGCTCGATACAAGGCTGGTGGCGATCGGCACCTGGCTGTTCCTCGCCGCGGAGATCTTCTTCTTTGCCGCCTGGTGGTTCGCTTTCTTTTACCTGCGGGCGCTCAACAACAATCAAGCCTGGAAGGCGCAGGGCGCCGGTCCGCCGAGCAAGGGCTACGGCGCCGTCGTGCTCGTCCTCGCGCTCCTGACCGCCGTCAGCTACTTCCTGGGCTCCCGCCAGCCGACCCGCACGATCCTGTTTCGCCTCCTCACACCGGTCGCTCTGGTTTTCGGGATTGCCACCTGCCTCTTTCAGGGGTACGAAATGTGGCACCTCGGCTTCGGCCTGACCGACGGTGCTTATCCAAGCGTGTTCAGCGGGCTGACGGGCTCGTGGCTTATCCAGTTCGCGCTCGCCACCGCCTGGCTGGGCAGCATCGCCACGCAAACCGGACCCGCGGGTGATACCGTCGTGCGACGGCAGCCGGCCGCTTCATTCGCCTGGGTCCTGCTCTTCCTCGCCGCCGTCGGCGTCGTGAACTACGTCCTTCTGTACCTCGTCGCCTGAAGGACTCGCGTGAGCTGGCTGAACCCACTGACCTGGCCCATCGAGCCGTGGGTGCTCCTCGGCGTGGAGGTCACCGCCATCCTCTATCTATGGGGTGGGCATCGCCGTATCCATCTGGCCTCTTCAAATCGCTGGCGCGCGGTCGCCTTCTGGTCGGGGCTCGGGGTGATCTTGTTGGCCGTCGACACCCCACTGGAAACGCTGGCCCGCCAGTTGTTCTGGGCGCACATGACGCAGCACCTCCTGCTGATCATGGTGGCCGCGCCGCTGTTGGTCGTGGCCGCTCCCTGGCTGCAGATCTGGCGCGGCCTGCCGATCTCGATCCGCCGGCCGCTCGCGCGCACCATCGTCAAGCATCCGGCGCTGCGGATGCCGCGCCGGGCGTCCGCCTGGTTGAGCGCACCGGTCGGTGCCTTCATCCTTTCCACCGCGAACCTCTGGATCTGGCACTGGCCGGCGGCCTATGACCTCACGCTGCGCAATCACGCCGTCCATCATCTCGAGCACGCGCTCTTCCTCGGGCTTGGCATCCTGTTCTGGGCACAGCTCATCGACCAGCATCCCTTTCATGCGCGCCTCACCCAGTTGAGTCGCGTGGTCTACGTGTTCCTCGCGACCATCCAGGCCTGGGCATTGGCGGCCGTGCTCGCCTTCGCGACTGCGCCTTACTACGCCTACGCCCTGCTGCCCTCGCGCCCGGGTGGGATTTCCGCGCTGACCGATCAGCAGTTCGGTGCCGGGATCATGTGGGTGCCGGGGTCGATCACCTACTCGATCGTCTTCCTCACCTGTCTCTACCTGTGGTTCCGCGAGGAGGACGCACGCGGCCGGGCGTTCGCTCCGCAGCGCGCCGGAGTACTGAAGTGATCGCCGAAGCCCAGGACGTTGCTGTCCGGGCCGCGCCACTCCGATGGCATGGCGCTCGGAGCGTGCTCACGGATTACCTTAGCCTGACCAAGCCCCGCATCCTGCTGCTGCTCCTCATGACCGAATTGGGTGCCATGATTTCCGCCGCCCGAGGCTGGCCAGGCACGTCGCTCACGCTGGCCGCCCTCGCCGGCGGCGCCCTCTCGGCGGGCGGCGCGGCGGCCGTCAACTGCTGGTTCGACCGCGACATCGACGCCGTGATGGCCCGCACCTGCACCCGACCAGTCCCCTCGGGTCGCATCCAGCCCGGCAGCGCGCTCACCTTCGGCGTCGTGCTCGCCGCCCTCGGTTGCATCCTCCTCGCGCTGGCGACCAACCTGCTGGCGGCAACGCTCGCGCTCGCCGGAGGCCTTTTCTACATCTTCGTCTACACGATCTGGCTGAAGCGTGCAACGCGTCAGAACATCGTGATCGGTGGCGCCGCCGGCGCCTTTCCGCCGCTGGTCGGCTGGGCGGTGGTGACCGGCGCCATCACCCCTCCGGCACTGGCGCTGTTCGCCGTCATCTTCTTCTGGACCCCGCCCCACTTCTGGTCACTGGCGCTGTTGCTCCGCCGGCAGTACCGAGCCGTCGGCGTTCCGATGCTGCCGGTCGTCGCCTCCGACCTGGAGACACGCCGCTCGATCGTTGCCTATGCGGTCCTCCTATTGGCGTTCAGCCTGGTCCCGGGGATCTGGTTTGGTCCCTGGTACACGGTGGGCGCGGCGATCCTGAGCGGCGCCTTCCTCTGGATGGCCGTTCGCGGCCTGACAACGGAAGGCGTCGCCTGGGCGTCGCGGCTCTTTCATTTCTCGCTCGTTTACCTGGGCCTGGTCTTCGTTCTGGCGGCGGGGGCCGCCGTTTTGCCACACTGAACGCCACCATCCGCACCCGCCCCGCTCCGGTGCTTTCGTGGTCGACACGGGCTAGGATCATGGGCGTCCTCCTGATTGCGGCCCTATTCCTTTTCCTCCTGGCGCTTCAGTTAGCGCACCGGCAGGGCCACCCAATCCACGTGACGGTCGCGGGAGGAAGCGCCCACGTGGGCGCAGCGGCTCCGGACTTCACCACGCAACAGCTTGACGGCGCGACCGTACAGCTCAGCCAGTTCCGCGGCAAGCCCGTGCTCCTGAACTTTTGGGCCACCTGGTGCGCGCCCTGCCAGGATGAGATGCCGCTGTTGCAGCGGGCTCTCGACCGGTATGGCGGCGCCGGCTTCACGGTGCTCGCCGTCGACTACCAGCAGACCGACCTCAACAGCATGCGGGCATTCCTCCGAAAGGTAGGCGCGCGCTTTCCTGCTGTCTACGACCCGGCCGGCCAGATCGCCGGCGAGTATGGCGTCACGGTCGGCCTGCCGGTCAGCATCTTCATCGACCGATCGGGCGCCGTCGCGTTCATCCAGCTGGGCCAGATGTCCGATGCCATGCTTCAACAGCACCTTCACTCGATCCTGTAGCCATGGCCGTTTCCCTCGGCATCATCCTGGCCGTCATCTACTTTCTGGGTGGCCGGCGACCGGTCCGCCTGCTGGGCGCCGCGCCTCGCTGGAACGCCCGACAGTGGCGCACCACGGCATTCTTTGCGGGCCTGGTGATGCTGATGCTCGGGACATCCACGCCTGTTGATGCCCTGACACGCCAGTCGCTCTCGGCTCGGACCGCGCAGCTGATGGCGTTGCTGATGGTGGTCGCGCCGCTCCTGGTAATCGGCGCGCCGCATCCCCGGTTCCTTCGGCTGATCCGCAACGGAAGGTCCGACAACCGCTCGCTATCCTGGGTGCCAGCGGCCGCGTTCGTGCTCTTCAATGGCGCCGTCATTCTTTCCTTCTTGCCCCCGATCTATCAGGCGACAGCCCGGTCGGGCTGGGCTGGCCAGCTGTTTCTGCTGGCGATGGTTGGTCTGGCCTATATGTTCTGGTCCCAGGTGATCGACCAACCTCCAGGCCGATGCCGGCTATCTCACCTCGGTCGCGCCGTCTACCTCCTTCTATCGTCGGCTCAGCTCCGCATCCTGGGCATCGTGCTCGGGTTCGCGTCCGCCTCGTTCTATCCGGTACCGCTGGTCGACCAGCAGGTCGCCGCCGGCATCGTGATGGTGCCCGGCGTCCTCACCGACCTCGTGGTCCTGATGGTCTGCCTCTACCTCTGGCTCGGTCAGGATGACCGGCGGCAGGCGGGCCGAGGCGATTCCGATGGCCGCCGGTTCCCCGGCCGCGGCATACGCCTGCCCGCCCCCACAGCCGAGGCTCGCGCAGTATGGAGATGAAGAGCTGACGCGTTCGCGAACGGGACGGCTGTTCCGCCGGCTCGGTCAGAAGCGCTGGTTCGCATGGCTGGGATCTCGTTTCGTGTGGCCACTCGAGCGTGCGTTGTGGCTACGGTATGGACGCGGTATCAATCCGCGCGATCTGCCAGAACTCCTGCTGGTTACTCAAGGACGCAGGACAGGGAGGCTGCGGGCGGTACCCGTGCTGTATCTGGAGGACGATGGTCACCTCGTGATCGTCGCGTCGAACTGGGGCAACAAACGGCACCCGGCCTGGTCGGAGAATCTGCTGGCCAACCCGACTGTCGAGGTCAGACTCCGCGGCGACACGCGCCGCTTCCAGGCGAGGTTGCTGGAAGGGGACGAGAAGCAGCGTCTGTGGCCACGCCTGCTCGAGATCTGGCCGGCATGGTCGAGCTATCAGGAGAGGACCGACCGGGATTTCAGGATGTTTCTGCTAACCGAAGCCTTAACCGGATCTTCTTGATTTCTTCCATCGGTTCGCGTAAAAAGGGACCCTAGGGAATTCGGATCGGGGCTAGCCAAAGGGAGGAGGAACTTGATGAACGCACGCGTGCGGATCGTCGTGCCTGTGGCGCTGGCGTCGTTGCTCGCGCTCACGGCGCTACCAGCGGCAGGATCGGAGTCCGATCGTGGCGGATCGCCGCTCGCCAAGATCCACCATATCGTGGTGATCTACCAGGAGAACCATAGCTTCGACAACCTCTATGGGGGCTGGGAAGGCGTGAACGGCCTGGAGAATGCGGGCGCCGCGCAGACGCTGCAGGTCAAGCAGAACGGCACCGTCTTCGCCTGCCTGCTGCAGAACGACGTCAATCTCGCGGCAATCGTACCGGCGAGTTGCGCGGACACGACGGGGACGCCCGCCAACACCGCGTTCACCAGCCACTTCGTCAACGCCCCATTTCAGATCGACGCCTACATTCCGGCCAGTGCTCGGACCTGCCCTGTGCCGGGCGCTCCGTTCTCGGCGCACGGCTACAAGGAAGGACCAACGAACCTGCCGGGCGGCTGCACGGAAGACATCGTTCACCGCTTCTATCAGGAGCAATATCAGCTCAACAACGGCCAGCAGAATCGCTACACGGCCGGGAGCGACGCCGCCGGCCTGACGCAGGGCTACTACAACACGCAGGCGCTTCCGATCTATCAGTACCTCCATCAGGAGGACCATCCGAACTACGCGATCGCTGACAACTTCTTCCAGGGCGCCTTCGGCGGATCGTTCCTCAACCACCAGTGGCTGATCGCGGCCGCGTCGCCGACGTGGCCCTTGGCTCCCGCGGCGAACCATTCGATCATCGATTCGAACGGGATGCCAAACGCCACCTATCCGCTCTACACGCCGACCGGTCCGGTGTCGGACAAGCAGGTCACCCAGGTCTGCCCATCAGCGGTTCCGGGACGGGCGTGCGGCGACTACGCGATCAACACCATCCAGCCGGCCTACCAACCCTTCAAGGGCACTCCCCAACTGCCGCCGCAGACTGGCAAGACGATCGGCGATGAGCTTAGCGCGGCCGGCGTCAGCTGGGCCTGGTACTCCGGTGGCTGGTCAAATGCCGATGGCGATGTCGGTGCACCAGGTTGGACCAACGGCACCACCCCCGGGGTTTGCACGGATCCATACTCGGCGCCGAACCCAGCGTATCCCTATTGCCCGAACAAGGTGTTCCAGTTCCACCATCAGGCGTTCAACTACTTCTACAACTACCGGCCGGGAACCACCGCCCGGGCTCAGCATCTGCGCGACGAAGCGGAATTCCTGAAGCTGGCCCAATCGTCCACCGACGAGCGGTGCAAGCTGAAGTCGGTCAGCTTCGTCAAGCCGATCGGCCTGGATAATGAGCATCCCGGCTACACCAGCGAGACCGCGGGCAGCAGCCACCTGGTCAAGCTGCTCAAGGCGATCGAGGGCAGTGCCTGCGCAAAGGACACCCTGGTCGTCACCACCTACGACGAGTTCGGTGGCCAGTGGGACCATGTCGCACCTCCGGGCCAGGGCACTGCGGTAGGCCCGCACGACCTGTGGGGTCCGGGAACCCGAATTCCGGCGTTAATCATCGCCCCGCGGCTGCGCGGCGACTTCGTAGTCGACAGCGCCCAGCACGACACGACGTCGATCCTTGCCACCATCGAGCACCGCTTCGGTCTCGCTCCGCTGGGAACGCGCGATGCCGCGGTCAAGGACCTCTCAACGGTCTTCAGAGCTCGCGAGGGCGGTGACGGCGGTGATGGCGGCGGTGGCGGCGGCGGCGACAAGCGGACAACTAACAGCTGAGATCGTCAGTCAGATGCGCTGGGGGCCGGATCGTCCGGCCCCCTTTACGTTTTCAGGACGTAAGCGGGGCGGCGCGGCGGATCGAGACCATGTTGTGCACGACCTGCACGCCAGGCACCTGGCTTGCCACCGACTCAATTCGCCGCATGGCGGCCGGGTCGGGGGCGACGCCCGTAATATCGGCCGTCCCATGGTGGCCGCTGACCTGCACGTCCGCGGCCCTTAAGGTCGGATCGGATCGGATCGCGTCGGTCACGGCCCGGGCCAGATCGTCGTCCGTGATGAGCTGCCGGTCGACCTGCAGGACGCCCGGGAGGGACCTGATGACTCGCGCCACCCGCTCCGCCTCCGATTGATCGGCAACGTAGCCACGGACCGTTACCACCTGGTCCTGGACGTCGATCGTGATCGACCGCTGGATCCCTCGCAGGACCGGGTCGGCCATCAGCTGCTCCGTAATCGCCTGCCTGATTTCCCAATCGGTCGCAAAGGGCGCCAGCTTCGACCAGTCGCCGCTCGGCAAATCGGTGACGATGCCATTGGGGCCGGCCTCCCGTACTCGATCGATCGGTAGCAGGCGCAGGCTGGGGGTGCCGCGGCCCGCAACCACGAGGGCGGTCGCCGTGCCGGAGGCTCGATCGAAGCACACCAACCGGAGGCGGCCGAGGCGCTTGCCGTCGGCGCTTCTCACCGCCATGTCCCGGCGAAGGCTCGCCGCATCTGTGCCGGAGCCGGCAGGCGACTCGGTCCAGACCTCGGCGAGTCGCACCACCTGGCCATCAGCCGACAGGATGGCGCCCGCCGGCACCTGCCGTTCTTCGAGGCCCAGCCCTGTCGCCAGCTCAAGGTCCTGCAACCGGCGGTTCTCTGGATGAAGCTGCACCGCCTCCACCGTCCCGCGGACATTCCCCAGCACCTCCGCGTCGCCGCCGAGGAGGATCTCGTCGCGGCGCCCGCTGAACCCGGCGGAAGGCGCGCCGGCCGGTGCAAAGCGGATCGCGACGCCACCCGGCCGCAACGACATCGCCGTGCCGGCCGCGACCATGACAACGACCCAGCCGCCCATGATGACGATGGCGGCCAGGGTTAGGTCCATAACTCAACGAATTATGACCCAGCGGCCTCCGCTGGGATGATGCCCGCCGCCCATTGACAAGCCCCACCGGGGGCCGCCATAGTCGCGTAAGGAGAGGACAACGGGCGCCACGCGGCGTCCCCACGAGTCGATCAAGGAGGGAAATCGATGTCGGAAGACACGTCCCATGGAGTCACGCGTCGTGACGCACTGAAGCTCGGAGCCGGCACCCTGGCTGGGGCGGCCGCATCCGTCGCCGCGCTGCAGGGGGCACCCCTGGCGGCGCTGGCAGCGGCGCCCACCGACTTGAACGAAGCCACCGTCGTCCAGCTGCAAGCCCTGATGGCAAAGAAGAAGCTGCGCTCGGTCGATCTGGTGGATTACTATCTCAGCCGGATTCGCTCCATCGATCAGAGCGGCCCGACGGTGAATTCCGTCATCGAGGTCAACCCCGACGCGCGCGAGATCGCCGGCCAACTCGACCACGAGCGTCGCACCCGCAGAGCGCGCGGCCCGCTGCACGGGATCCCCGTCCTGCTCAAGGACAACATCGACTCCCACGACGAAATGCAGACGGCTGCCGGGTCCCTCGGGCTGGTCGGAGCAGCGGCGCCCCGCGACTCAACCGTCGCCGCGCGACTCCGGGCGGCGGGCGCGGTCATCCTGGGAAAGACGACCCTCAGCGAGTGGGCCAACTTCCGCTCCACCACCTCCACCAGCGGCTGGTCAGCCCGGGGCGGCCAGTGCAACAACCCCTACGGCATCAACCGCAATCCGTGCGGCTCGAGCTCCGGCTCGGGCGCCGCGTCCTCGGCAAACTTCACGGCGGTTTCGATCGGCACCGAAACCGACGGCAGCATCGTGTGCCCGGCCAACCACAACGGTGTCGTGGGCATCAAGCCAACGGTGGGCCTGGTGAGCCGCGCCGGTGTCGTACCCATCTCGCACAACCAGGACACGGTCGGACCGCACACGCGAACCGTCGCGGACGCCGCCGCCGTCCTTGGCGCGCTTGTTGGCGTCGACCCGCGCGACCCAGCCACCCAGGCCAGCACCGGGAAGTTCTTCTCCGACTACACGCAGTTCCTCCACCCCGACGGGCTTCGAGGTGTCCGCATCGGCTTCACCCGCCAGTTCGAGGGATCAAACGCCAAAACCGACGTGGTCTTCGAGGCGGCGGTGCAGGCGATGTCCAATGCCGGCGCGATCATGGTCGAGGTCCAGCTGCCGCACTTCGCTGAAGTGGTTCAGTCAGGGGCGGACGAAACGACGGTGTTGCTCTTCGACTTCAAGATCGACCTGAAGAACTACCTCCAGACGCGGACCGGTGTCCCGCTCGCGCATGGTGACCTGGCCGCAGCGATCGCCTTCAACAATGCGCACGCGGCGCAGGAGATGCCGTTCTTCGGCCAGGAACTCTTCGTGCTGGCGCAGGCGGTCGATACCAACGACCCGGGCACTATCGCCGCTTACAACGCCGCCCTGGCGCGTGACCATTTCAATGGCGGTACCGACGGCATCGACCGCGCCCTCCGCGACAACAATGTCATCGCCGTTGTGGCGCCCACGGAGCCGCCGGCCTGGTCGACCGACTTGATCTACGGCGACCACTTCACGTTCGGCAGCTCCTCCCACTCGGCGATCGCCGGCTACCCGATCATCAATGTCCCGATGGGGCTGATCCTCGGCCTTCCCGTTGGGATGTCGTTCATGGCGGGCGCGTTCAGCGAGCCAACGTTGATCCGGTTGGCCTCCGGCTTCGAGCATGTGACCAAGGCGCGTCGCCAGCCGAAGTTCCTGCCGACCCTCCCCTTGACCTCCCCCAGTGGCGCCGGTGGAGATCAGGGTGGCGACCAGGGTGGGGACCGCGCGCTTCAGAACCGCGCCCAGCGTGCTCCGTCGCGGCCCAATGTGAAGGTCAGTCACCTCTAGCGGCGAGAGCCAGCAGCGCGAGGAACTCGTGTAGCAGCGTCCCTGCCAGCAGGGACGTGACTTCACCATGGTCGTACTGCGGCTGCACTTCGACCAGGTCGAAGCCGACGAAGTCGATGCCGCGAAGTCCGCGAACCAGCCGCAGGGCATCGCGGCTGCTCGGTCCCCCGACCTCCGGCGTTCCGGTGCCAGGAGCAAAGCCCGGATCGACGAAATCGATGTCGAAACTGAGGAAGACAGGGCCGCTGCCGATGCGCTGGTGAACTTCCGGGAGCACCGCGTCGACGCCACGTTGCAGCAGCTCCTCGGTGGGAATCAGGTGGAGTCCGAGCGCCCGTGCCCCGCCCCGATCCTCGGAGCCGTAGAGCGATCCGCGGATCCCCAGCTGCACTGCCCGCCCAGTGTCGATCAGGCCCTCCTCGATCGCGCGCTTGCACCAGGTGCCATGGGTGTAGCGCTCGCCCCAATAGTGGTCCCAGGTGTCGGTGTGCGAGTCGAAGTCGATCAACCCGACCGGGCCGTGCCGTTTGGCGACGGCGCGCAGTTCGCCGAGCGTGATGGAATGGTCTCCGCCGATCGCCAGGGGAACGACGCCGGCGTCCAGGATGGGACGAAGCCCATCCAGCATGACCTGGTAACTCGCCTGCATGTTCCCCGGGATCACGGCCAGGTCGCCGGTGTCCACCACCGAGAGATGATCGAAGATCTCGATCTCGTGCTCGACGTGGTAGGGGCGCAGCAATCGCGACGCCTCGCGGATGGCCGCCGGTCCGAAACGTCCGCCGATCCGATAGCTGGCGCCGGTATCGAAGGGGATTCCCACGATGGCGGCGTCGACGCCGTCCATCTCGCTCACCTGGGGCAGGCGCATGAAGCTCGCGATCCCGGTGAAGCGCGGCGCCTTCATCGCATCCACCGGCCGGTATTTAGGCACGAGCGAGCTCCGATTCGACTGCCTTCATGCTCTCTTCGTGGATGATGCCCACCACCTGATTGCGCAGCTCGGCGAACCGAGGCCCGCCCACCATGTCGAAGGTCCGCGGCCGCGGCAGATCGACGGTAAGGGTGGTGCGGACGCGGCCGGGACGGTTGGTCATGATGTAGATCACGTCGCCCAGGAAGATCGCCTCATCGATGTCGTGGGTGACGAAGAGCACGGTCTTGCGATAGCGTTGCCAGAGATCGGTCAGCATCTCCTGCATGATCTGGCGGGTCAGGGCATCCAGCGCGCCAAAGGGTTCGTCCATGAGCAGCACCTCGGGATCGTTGGCGAGGGCCCGAGCGATCGCCACCCTCTGCTTCATGCCACCGGACAGGGCCTTCGGATAGGCCTCGGCGAACCCGTCGAGCTTCATCAGGCGGATCAGTTCACTCGACTGGCGTTTTCGCTCCGGCTTCGGGGTGCGCTTGACCTCGAGGCCGAACTCGATGTTGCGCCGAACCGAGAGCCACGGATACAGCGAATAGGACTGGAACACCATGCCCCGGTCGGCGCCGGGCGAGTACGCGGGCTTGCCGTCGACCAGGACTTCACCTTCGGTGGGGGTGACAAGACCGGCCGCGATGCTGAGGAGCGTCGACTTGCCGCAACCCGATGGCCCGACGATACAGGCAAACTCTCCGTCCGGCACCGTCAGTGAGATTTGCTGCAAGGCACGCACCTCGCCCCGCCGGGTACGGTAGTTCATGGCGACGTCGACAAAGCGGATCTCGCTCATTGGTGGACCTTTTCGACATAGGGGAACGCCCAGCGATGGATAAGGCCGAAGATCGTGTCCGTGATCAGGCCGAGGATCCCGATGGTGATGATGGCGGCGATGATGCTATCCGTCCGTAGATACCGCTCGGAGATGAGGATGAAGGTGCCAATCCCGCGGTCGGCCGCCAGAAGTTCCGCGACGATCAGGTAAGTCCAGGCCCAGCCGATCGTGATGCGCAGCGCGTCCACGACTTCGGGGAAGGTGGCAGGCAGGAACACCTTATGAAAGACCTTCCAGCGCGATGCCCCGAGGGTATAGGCGACATTGAGCATCTCGTCCGGGACGCGGTGGGCGATGTCCATCACCATCAGCACGAGCTGGAAGAAAACGCCGATCCAGATAAGCGTCAGCTTCTCCTCCTCACCAATGCCCACGAGCACGATCAGCAGAACGATGAAGGCCGACGCGGGCATATAACGGATCGCGTTGATCGGTGGCTGAAAGAACGAACGCACCACCTCGAACGAGCCCATGAGGAGCCCAAGCGGCACCGCCATCGCTGCAGCAATCAGAAATCCTGTAACGATCCGGAATGTGCTCCAGGCGACATCGTCGAGGAAGTGCTGGTGCTGCACCATATCGATCCAGGTTTTGCCGACACGTGGCAGGCTCGGCAGAAAGAGGGGATTGTCGATGAGGACGGATCCGACGCTCCAGAGCGTGATGATGACGACGAAGCTGCCAATGCCAAGCACTAATCTGGCTGGCCCTGGAATTGCCTGCTTTGGCGTCAGATAGGTTCGGAGGAGCCCGCGGCGCCGGCGCTGCACTCGGGCAGGACTAGCCGGCGCCGCCTGGGTCGCGGGGACCCGTTCGCTCACGAGTCCCTACAAGCTGTTGATGAAGCTGGGATCGACCGCGTCGCTTGGCTTGACTGTCGTGTCGATCTTGCCCTGGGCCTTCCAGAAATCGGCTGCGGCCTTGACGTTGTCGTAGATCTTGCCGTGGCTGGCGGCGGTTCCCATGACCTCTTTCCCCTTCGGGAGATCGAACAGTTGCAGGGTGCCGAGGTCAGCCATGACGTCAGCGGCTTTTTCGCCGACGGCATCGCCGATGATCTTCAGCGATTCCGTCTGATTCGCGCTCATAAAGGTGAAGGTGTCGTAGTAGGCCTTCATGAAGTCCTTGACCGTATCGGGGTACTTCTGGATGAAGTCCTTGCGGAAGGCGAAGCTGTCCATGATCAAGTCGGGATATTGCTGGGAAGATACCAGGATGTGACCATCGGTCCGGGTCTTGGCTCGACTGAGCCACGGCTCCCAGGTTACGGCAACGTCGATCTTCGAGGCTACGAATGCCGCGCCGGCTGCTCCCGACGTCATGTTTTGTTCCTTCACGTCGGAGAGGTGTAGCCCGTTCTTCTCCAGGACCTGGGCCAGGAACCATTCCGAGACCGAACCCTGGTTGACGCCGACCGTCTTGCCTTTCAGGTCAGCCACGTTCTGGATCGTGTTGGCGGCGAGAATGCCATCACCACCAACTGAAGCGTCGATGGGAAAGACCTCTACCGCGGCGACACCGTTCGATTGCTGGCGCGCAAACGCGTCAACGGTCGAGGCCATGCCTTCGAGGCGCCCGGCAGCCAGCGCGATGAAGCGGTCGTTGGGGTCCTCGACGTCCTTGAAGTTGACGTCCAGACCGTGCTGCTTCCAGATGCCTTTCGCATTGGCGAGGTAGATGAGCGCATATCCGGTCCAGGTCGAGGACGCGATGTGGATCGTGCCGCTGTACTTGGTGCTGGATCCGGATGAGGTCGGCGAGCCGCAGGCGGACATGAGAAGAGCAATAAGAATGAATAGAGGTAGGATCGACCGCTTTCCGAACATGGAATCCCCTCCCAGGGCAGACTCGGCGCCCATGCGAACGCGGCGTCGGCGGCGCCTGCCGGGCCGCGAGCCCCTATGCTACCCGATGTGGCGGGGCGGCAGTCGATGAAGCCGGCCGTCGACACGGTGATCGTCGGCGCTGGACAGGCTGGCCTTTCGCTGAGTCACGAGCTCGCGGCCGGGGGTGTTGACCACGTCGTTCTCGAGCGGGGCCGGGTCGGCGAGACCTGGCGTGGGCGCTGGGACAGCTTCTGCCTCGTCATTCCCAACTGGACGGTCCAACTGCCCGGCGGCCGCTACCGCGGCGATGATCCCGACGGCTTCATGCCGAAGAGCGAGATCGTCAGTCACCTCGTCGCCTACGCGGACAGCTTTCGGGCACCGGTGCGTGAAGGTGTGGCGGTGACCAGCCTCGAGGCCGGGGAACATGGGGGCTTTCTCCTCCGAACATCATCGGGTGAGATCCGTGCGAGGGACGTCGTCCTCGCGTCGGGTGGATACCAGAAACCCCACCGGCCCGCGGCAGCCGCCCAGCTTCCCGCCTCGGTCAACGCCATCGACGCGGAGCACTACTCCAACCCCACGGCACTACCGCCCGGGAACGTGCTGATCGTGGGCAGCGGCCAGACCGGGTGCCAACTGGCTGAAGAAGTCCTCGAGGCTGGTCGGGGCGTGTCCCTCGCATGCGGGCGCGCCCCGTGGATTCCGCGTCGACTCGAGGGACGCGACACGATCGCCTGGCTCAATGAGACGCCCTTCTTCGACGTGAGGTTGGGCGACCTGCCGAGCCCACGCTGGCGGCTGCTATCCAATCCGCAGATGAGTGGTCGCGGGGGAGGTCACGACCTGAACTACCGTACGCTGCAAGCCCAGGGCGTTGAGTTGCTGGGCCGTTTCATCGGGGTGGCCGACGGTCGTGCTCACTTCGCGCCCGACCTGGCCGAGTCGGTGGCCTTTGGCGACACGCGATGGGCGGAGAGCTGCGAGCTCATCGTCAAGGCGTGCGCCGCACGATCCCTGCGCCCTCCCGAGATGCCGCGGCCGCCGGCGTTCGTCGGCGACGCCCAGGAGAGCGTGCCAATCAGTGATTTCGGCACGGTCATCTTTACCACCGGGTTTCGGCCCGATTACGCGAGCTGGGTGAGGTTTCCGCAGGCATTCGACGACGAGGGTTTCCCCATCCAGCAGGATGGCTCCAGTACGACCGTGCCCGGACTGCATTTCATGGGCGTGCACTTTCAGCGCAAGCGGAAGTCGGCCACGTTCCTCGGCGTCGGCGAGGACGCAACCGTGCTGGCCGGGAAAATTTCGAAACGCTGATCTCAGGCGAGGTGGCGCCAGCGGTGAATCGGGCAGTAACGCGGGCCGCGAGTTGGGCGCTCGGGTTCGGGTATGCCGTGGTTTGGGCGATTGCCGGATGGCTATGGACGGTGCCACCGAATGACCTCGACAATTTCTTTTTGCCCGCGGTGCGGATCGCGCTGGGCGGCCATCCATTGTTGATCTACACGGTGCGTTACTGGGCGATCATCGCGAATGACAACGGACCGCTCGGGCTGGTTCCCCTCACGCCCGTGGTCGCGCTCGCGTCACGGCTCGGGTGGATGGACGATGTCGGTCTGCGGCGCCTGCTGATCCTGGGCGTGTTTTCGATCTTCAGCCTGTTGATGGCCCGGGAAGCGGTTGCCGCCATCGATCGGTTGCGGGGGGCCAGGCTCGAGGGGCTCTCGCGAGTCCTGGCTTACGGTGTCTTTGTCGCATCTCCGACCCTGTGGATGAGCGTGCTTGGTTACGGACATATCGAGCAGCCCATGACGCTCTGGCTCGTCCTTCTGGGGGTGCGTAGCCTCGGCAACGGCCGGTTCGCGGCGGCGGGTATCACCTTCGGGCTGGCCATCCTGACGCGGAGCCTCGCCGCGCTCTCGCTCCTTCCATTGGGACTCCTGCTGCTGGCGAAAGGCCGATGGCGGGCCGTGGCCTGGCTGGCTGGGAGCGCCACTCTCACCGTCGCGCTCGGGGTGTTGCCGTTCCTGCTGGCCGATCCAACGGACACGATCTACTCCCTCGTCACGCATCGCGGCAGCCTTCCGGTGGGTGGCGGGAATCCCTGGCAGCTGTTTGTCGGGACCCCCTACCTGTGGGTGCCTCAACACTGGGACGTGCTCTTCGTCCTCGGGTTTTCCGCACTGTTGAGTCTGATCGTGATCGTCGGACGCAAAGACCTCGGGCCCTCATCGCGGGATATCTACGGCCTTCTCGCATTGACGGCCCTGACGCTGCCCTTGCTGGCGAAGAGCGTGTGGCCATACTATTTTCTGGACGCCTACGTCCTCGGGGCGGTTTGGTGGCTGGGGCAGACCGGTGCCCTGGCCTGGGGGCGCCGCCTCATCGGGGCCGCGATCCCGCTCATCGCCATCATCGGCACGCTGCTCACGGAGTACGAGATGGAGGCGACCGCTCAACGAGTTCGGCTTGATGAAGGGGTCGCGATGGGCGTAATCCTTTCCGTCCTCGCAGTCGCGCTGGTAATCCGGCTCCGGCGGCAAGAGCCAGGCTCAGAACGGCGGCAGTCGCTAAGCTCGACCCCGTGAGCGACATCGAGCGGGCCGGTCACTATCTGGCCGAAGGGGATGCCTTCGCCCAGAACGCCCGGTGGCCGGAGGCTCAGGCGTCGTTTGCCATGGCGGCCAAGCTCACGCCAAAGGCGTCGCTCGCCTGGCTCTCCTACGCGCTGGCGTGCTGGCCGCAGCAACTCTACGGGCCCGCCGGCGGGGCGATCGAAGATTGCCTCCACTTCTCGATTCCAATTCCGGACAGTCCAGACATACGCAAGGGCCTGGAAGCGTACGAAGCTGAAAACGGGGCCGACGCGCAGCATTGGTTTGAAGCGGCCCTAGCGAACGGAGTCCCAGGCTCGGCGCCACACCTCTTACTAGCGCTGTCGCTGCTCAGGCAGGGGAAGATCCCCGACGCTCTCACTCATCTCCTAACCGCCAAGGATATGGAGGAGGCTGATGCCCGGTAGTGAGTGGCAGGTCGGACGTTTCCTTGGTGGACTCTGAGCAAGCCAATCTCGGGTAGCTGCGTTGTCCTGCCATGGCCGGCGGGGTATTGCGTCAGCTCACGCTTGATGTGGAGGAGGGCCGCGTCAGCCTCGAACGAGCACGTGACCTAGCTTCGGTAGTTCCGCCGGAGCCAGCCCCAGGGAAAGAGCTCGGCGTACTGATTGCTGAGGCAACTGGCGCCTACACCGACGGGAAGTCGCGCTACGCGTGGGCAGCGGCATCGGTCGCCGCCGCGGTGTCCGGTGCGTGGATCGACCGACCAACTCGTCTGTGGCCACGACGTGTCGCATCGCATGAGGGCTCGCTCGACATCCGAGCACGCGCCCTCGCCCTCCTCGGCTTTATCGAGGCTGACCAGGGCCGCGCAGATGCAGCCGCAACCTTGAGTCGCGACTCGGAGGCCCTAATCCAGCGGATGGCCCATCCGACGCGGGCGCGCTTCGTCATCGGTGCCACCGCCGCGGAACGTGCGCTCAAGTTGCACCGTGCCGATGAGGCGATCGCGATCCTCAGGAGTGTTCTTCGGCTTCCCGACCTTGGCGACAGCGAGCGCGGCGCGGCCCAGGCACTGCTTGCCACAGCGCTGAATGCCGCCGATCGGGTCGACGAGGCCGTCCGGGCCTTTGAGGAGACGGCGACGTCGTTCCGGCGAGCTGGCCTTTCCGCTGGAGCGTTGGGGGCCGAGCTCGAGCGTGGTGTGCTCATGTCCCAAAGCGGTGACGTCGGCGTCGCCAGGTCCCTGCTCATCGAGGTTGCGGCTGCGGCCGTGGCGGCTGGCAACGATGCGGTCGAAGCGCGGGCGCAGCTCCACATCGGGGTCATCGCGGGCGCGGCCCGGCAGCATCGGGAAGCCGCTGAGCACTTGACACGTGCCGCGGGTGCCGCCCGGCGAGGCGGCGACATGGCAGCCGTCATCGTGGCCCTCCGGACCGCCGCGGATGAGTTGCGCCACGAAGGTGATTTCATCGCTGCGGAGCGAATGCTCTTAGAAGCTCTCGCGGTCCCCGCTACGCCCGCAGTGTCCGTCGATCGCGCGAAGGCCAAGTATTTCCTCGCGGTTCTGCGACATCAACAGGGGAGGCGGGAGGACGCCGACCGCCTCCTCAACGAAGCTTCTGCGGATTTCGAAGACAAGCTGATCGAGCTCGGCGCTGACGGCTCCCGCCAGGCTCGAGAGCACGTCGAGGGACAGCTGGGCACGGTTGCGGCGTTGCGCGAGCAGTTGTCTCACTGAGCAATCCGCATGCCCGTAGAGCCGCACAAGTAGAGTCCTCAGCATGTGGCAAGTCACACCGGCTGGCGATCGGGCGCTCTTGGTCACGCTGGGAGCCGCCATTGATCCCGAGCTGCTGGGCAGGGTCCTCGCAGTCGACCAGACTCTTCAAGACCGCCGGCCGACAGGACTCGTTAGCACCGTGCCCGCCTACGCGGCGCTCCTCTGCCACTACGACCCGGACGTCACGGACGCAGCTCGCTTGGAGGCCAGCATCCGCCAGCTCGAGGGGCAGGTTGATGCATCGGTCCCGTTCGGCGCTGTCGTCGACGTCCCCACCCGATACGACGGACCGGACCTGGCGGACGTCGCGCTCAAGACCAACCTGACGCCTGCGGGAGTGGTCGAGGCGCACGCCGGCCGCGAGTACCTCGTCTACTGCGTCGGTTTCGCCCCTGGTTTCACCTACTGCGGTGTGCTCCCCGACCAGCTTGCGGTGCCACGCTTGGCGTCTCCCCGCCTTCGGGTGTCTGCCGGATCGATCGGGATCGCGGGCCGGCAAACGGGAATCTACGCGGTCGAGAGCCCGGGCGGATGGAATCTCATCGGCCGAACCGCCCTGCGGCTCTTCGACCCGGCGGCCGATCCGCCGGCGCGCTTCAAGCCAGGCGATCGGTTGCGCTTCGTCCCGACGTCGTGATGGAGGTTATCGAGCCAGGCCGCTGGACCACCATCCAGGATCGTGGACGGCCAGGTCTGGAGCGCTTCGGCATTCCATCGGGTGGGGCGGCCGACTGGTTCGCGGCTGCCGTTGCCAATCGAATCGTGGGCAATCACGAGGACGCGGCGCTGCTCGAGTGCACGGCCGCGGGTCCCACGCTCCGCTTCGACAGCGATGCAATCGTCGCGGTGACCGGTGGCCAATCGGCAGGCGTCGCAAATTGGCAAGCCGTGCCGATCTCGCGCGGCTCAAACCTTGCCGTGGGAGCGATTGCCCCAGGGCTTCGAACCTACCTCGCGATTCGGGGCGGGATCGACGTTCCGTTGGTGCTCGGCAGCCGGTCGTTCTGCCAGCGGGGGGCATTCGGCGGTGGCTTCGGGCGGCCGCTCGCGAAAGCCGATGCGCTTGCCATTGGACGGATGGCCGAGCTCGAACCGATGACGACGCCATGGCCAGAATCCCATCGCCTCCCGGCCCGCGGCCCATGGGAGGTGCGCGTCATCCCCGGCCCGCAGCGGGATGTGTGCTCCACGGACGCAATCCAGCGGCTGGGGGCGACCGCCTGTCGCGTCACACCCGAGATCGATCGCATGGGCCTGCGGGTGGAGACGCCCGGACTGCGCTTACAGGCCAAGGAAATCCTGACCGTGCCGATGACCGCAGGCGCCATCCAGGTCACTCCCTCAGGCGGGTTGATCGTCCTGCACGTCGATCACCAATCGACGGGCGGATACCCGGTGATCGCGACCGTCATCAGCGCCGACCTCGCGTTACTGGCGCAGGCGCGTCCGGGCGATACGGTGCGATTCCGAAGCGTCGATCAGGCCGAGGCGGCTCGTGCCTGGAGACGGCTGACGGGCTGGCTCGAGCTCGACCCGTAAGCCGATACTATTTTCGCGGGCCTGACCTGGAAAGGAGACGCCGATGCTCAATCACGTCGTGAACCGTTTTATCGACCGGCAGCGCTGGCTGGAGCCGGTCGCCGATTTGCTCCAAAAAGCTGTCGCGGGCAGCTACAAACTCCTCGGTAAACCCGGTCGAACGCTCAAGACGTTCATGCATGGCACGTGGCTCGGCCATCCCCTCCATCCCGTCCTGACCGACATCCCGATTGGGGCCTGGACGATCGCGGTCATCTTTGACCTGGCCTATCTCATCGAGCGCAGCCACGGGTGGGTCTCGGCTGCGGACGTCACGATCTTCATCGGCCTGCTCGGCGCTGTCGGCGCCGCCGTCGCTGGCTACACCGACTGGAGCGACACGATCGGCCGGGAGCGCCGCGTCGGCATCGCCCACGGTCTGCTGAACACGCTCGTCGTTGTTCTCTACCTGGTCTCATTCGTTCTTCGGGTTAGCGGCGGCAGCCGCGTGCTCGCCATTCTGTTGGCGTACGCCGGCTACCTGGTCCTTCTGGCCGCGGCGTTCCTGGGTGGCGACCTCGTCTTCGGCATCGGCACCGGCGTCAACCACCACGCCTGGCAGGAAGTGCCGGCCAAGTTCACCAAGGTGCTGCTCGAGGGCCAGCTCACGGACGGCATGCTGGTCAAGGCCATGGCGGGCGACACCCCGATCCTCCTTTACAAGAAGGGCGACACCGTCTGCGCGATCAGTGAAACGTGCTCGCACGCCGGTGGGCCGCTTTCGGAGGGCGAGCTGGACGGGAACCTCGTTCAATGTCCGTGGCATGCATCGCGCTTCGACATCTGTACCGGTCAGGTTAAGGGGGGACCCGCGACCATCAGCCAGGTGCGCTACGAGGTCCGACGACAAAATGGGCAGATCGAGGTCCGCCGCTCCCCTGATACTCTGCAACCGAACTGATGGCAGGGGAAGAGCCACGCCCGATGGTCGGCGGCTTGCGTGACGATGACCTCGAGGGTCGCGATTGGGAACGTGTCCAACCCCGGCGTATCAGCGAGGCCGACTGGAAACGCTTCGAGGGCTACATGAGCGAGATCCTTCAGGCCTTGGGCATGGCGCTCAACACCCCGGCCACCTCGAAAACGCCGATGCGCTACCTGCGCGCGATGTTCGATTCAACCGAGGGCTATGAGGGCGATGCCAAGCTGGTCACCGCCTTCCCGACGGAGTGCGAAGGCGGCGCCGACTGTGAGCTCAGCCAGGTCGTCGAAGGTCCGATTCCCTTTTACGCCCTGTGCGAGCACCACGCCTTTCCATTCTTCGGCCACGCCTTCGTGGGTTACGTCGCCCACGAGCACATCATCGGGATCTCCAAGTTGACGCGGCTGGTGCGCCTCTTCGCCCGCCGGTTCACCGTCCAGGAGCGGATGGGGCGCGAGATCACAGAGGCGCTTTCGGGCACCCTTCAGGCGCACGGCGTCGCGGTTTACCTCGAGGCGATCCACCTGTGCACCCAGATGCGCGGCGTCCGCGAGTCGGAGTCGACAACCAGAACGACCTTCTGGCGTGGCAACTACGAGTCGAACCCAGGGCTTCGTGAGGAGTTCTTGAACATCGCCAGGTCAAACGCCGGTGGGCATCTTTCCTGAAGCCACTCAACCGGCTGTTCGAGGCGCCCGATCTACCCGCCAGCGTCCTTCCGCCCGAACTCGTCGAACTCTATGACGGTGGATTGGCGATCCCCGAAGGTAGCGTGTATGCCAACTTCGTCAGCTCGATCGACGGGGTCGTCGCGCTGGAGGGCGGCACCGCGCCTTCGGGTGGGATCATCAGCGGACGCAACGAGGCGGATCGCTTCGTGATGGGACTGCTGCGCGCCTTTGCCGACGCCGTGTTGGTTGGTGCCGGGACCGTCCGCGCCGAAGGTGGAAAGGCGTTGTGGACGCCTGACTATATCTTTCCGGCGGCCGCGGAGGCGTTCGCCCGCCTGCGTCAGGCCCGCAAGCGGGACAAGACGCCACGGCTGGTGATCGTCGCCGGGAGCGGCAACTTGAATCCGTCCGAGCGAGCCCTCGAGGTCGGGGCGCTCGTTCTGACGACCAGCGCCTCAGCAAAGCGGCTTCGCGCGGTGCTACCGAAGGCCAGCGAGGTGAGAGCCGTTTCCGACAGCGCCCCGATCGATATCGATGACATCTTCAATGCGATGCATGCCGATGGCTATCGCACGATCCTTTCCGAAGGTGGTCCCCAGCTCTTTGGGCAGCTGGTCAGCAAGGCTCGGTGCGACGAGCTGTTTCTGACGGTCTCGCCCGTCCTCGAGGGGCAGAGCGACAAAACCTTCGGGCTGATCCGTGGCGTGGACTTCGGACGGACTCCGAAACAAAGCCGGCTGCGCAGCGTCCGGCGTCACGAGTCCCATTTGTTCCTGCGTTACCAGCTGGATCACGCCTGATCATGCCGGACCTTGCCGTGATCATGGGAGCGACCGGGGCGCTGGGGACGGCGATCGTCGACGCCTTCGCGAGCCGTGGCGATCGGGTCATCGCGGTGGCGCGTTCGCGCTCGGATGTTTCGCAGCTGGCGTCGAAATATCCCGGCCTCCTCACCGGCGATACGGCAGACCTGACCTCACGCCTCGAGGTCGATGAGCTCTGGGAGCGGATCGACCGCGCTGGCGTTCCGCGATGGGTCGTGAACGCGACCGGCGGCTACCGCGCCGGGAAAGTCGCCGACTCCACCCCCGACGACTTCACCTTCATGATGGATCTGAATCTTGGCACCGCCTGGTGGTCCTGCCGCGCCGCCGCCCGTCGCATGCAGGGTGGAGCCATCGTCAATGTCTCCTCGCGCTCCGGGCTGGAGGCCGAGCCAGGCGCCGCAGCCTACGCTGTCGCCAAAGCCGGCGTGATCACGCTGACCAAGGTGCTTGCCGCCGAACTCAAGTCGTCAGGGGTGCGCGTGAACGTGGTCGTCCCAGCGATCATCGACACACCGGCGAACCGTCAGGCCCTGCCCGAAAAGCTGATGCAGAAAGCGGTCGCGCCGGCTGAGATCGCTGCCGCCATTGCCTATCTCTGCAGCGATGCCGCGGTAGCGATCACGGGTGCGACGATCCCCGTCTACGGCAAGTACTAGGACGCCGTCGGTGTCGGCGTCACCACGGGGACGCCCAGGTCGCGGGAGAGGGCATCGTCCGCTAAGCCCTGCCGGTTGTCCTGATCTTTGGCGGCGGTCTGCAGCGACTGGTCTTCCGCCGGCGTCGTTGCCGTGGCCCACGTGGTAAAGGCATCGGCCATCCCCTTGTTGGCGTGCTTCAGCGCCGTCACGTCTGCCGTGTACTTGTTGGGCCAGCAGACCTTGTCGAGCCCGTCATTGTAGGTTTTGAGCGACGCCGCAATCTCGAGCTTGGGCGCCTTCTCGCAGTCCACCGACGTGCAGGCGTCGATAACGTTGAAGTCGCGATTGTAGACATCGACAAATGCGTTGTGCAACGTCGTCATCCGATGGCCGAGCGTCGTCTGGCTGACCAGGCACCCGAGGCTGTGCGCAGAGCGGGCGATGAAAATGACGACGACGGCGGTCGCCACGATCCCCGCGACCCCGCCGAGGTATAGCCAGGGCCGCCGGAATAGTGACTTGCCGGGGTTGAGCGGTGCCGGAATCTGACTTGCGACGGCGGGTACGGCGGCGGGAGCCGTGGGCGGGGTTGGTGTCGCGACAGTCTCCCTCCGCCCTTGGGGGGGAGGGTCGGGGTGGGGGGTTGATACACCGCCACCGAGCTGACGGGCGGTGTTGCGTGCGGCATGGGCCGCCGCCTGGTTGTCGTGTCCGAGCAGGAGTTCGTTGACGGCGGCGCTGACCGCTGCCTCCTGGATCATGTCGCTGCCACCGATCTCGCGGCGCACCCAGCTGGTCCAGAACTTGCGCGCCTGATCCTGGTCGATCATGCGATCAGCGTCCCGCTACAGAAGCCGGTTCGCGCTGGCAGCGCGGACAGTAATAGGTCAGCCGCGCCTGGTGGCCCTGGGCTCGGATTCGAATCGGCGTCCCGCAGCGTGGACACGGCCGCCCGCCACGGCCGTGGACCGCGTGGCGCTGGCGCGCGATCGGCGCGACGAGGTTGGGTCGCATCAGGTCGCGGGCCGTCAAATAGAGCTGGCGAAGCTGCGCGTCATCGAGCTCGGCAGGAGGCATCCAGGCGTCCAGCCGGAGTACCCAGAGCGCTTCACACTTATAGATGTTGCCGATGCCGGCGCAGACGCGCTGCTCGAGCAACAGCTCGCCGAGGGTCGGTGCCTTCGACCGGCGGGCGCGCTCGATGACGGCATCGAGGTCGAAGGGATCGGCCAGGATATCCGGCCCCAGTTGGGCGACGGGTGCTAGCGCATCGCGGACCAGCTCGATGACCGGCGCGGCAAAGCAGACCGCCACCACATCCTCGAAGCTGAGCACCGCCGTGGCGCGCCATTCCGGCTGGCGCCACCGCTCGCCCGGCCGATAGACATGCCACGAGCCGGTCATCCGCATGTGCGAGTGCAGCGCGATCCCGCCCTCGAAGCGCATGAGTAGATGTTTGCCGTTCGGCTCGACGCCTTCCACCCGTCGACCTTTGAGTCGGGCGATGGCTGCCGGGCGGGCTTCCTTGACGACCTTGCCCGCGATGCGCCGCCGCAACGCGGCGGCCGTGCGCCAGATCGTATCGCCTTCAGGCAAGGACGGGCCGGCGCTCCGGCCAGAGGACGACGCCTTTCGGCGTGGTGCCGAACCCGGCTTCGCGCAGCATCCCTTCCAGTGGCGACTCCTTGATCGGGGCGCCGTCGATGCTCTGGATCTCCAGCTTGTCCACGCGGGCGGCAATCCCCGCGAGCGCGCGCAGGTGCGCCGGCTGCACGTCGCCGGCGGTCAGCAACGAGCGTCCACCGCGCTCGAGGTAGAGCCGCAATTCGCCACCGTCGAGCACGACATAGGCGCCCGCAGCCCGGGCCATGCGCGATTCGTGCTCGGGCCACGGAATCGTCGTTCCGTACGGGCTCGCCGGGTCGGTGGTCGCCAGCGCCACCACCTTCGAGTCCTCGTCGCGCGAAGCACGCAGCCGGTCAACGGCGCCGGGAAGCGCGAATTGCAAACCGCCTAGGCCGTCGATGAAGTAGCCTCGCCGGATCTTGCCCGCCTCCTCCATCGCGCGGAGGACCGGATAGAGCGCGGCGAAGCCGCCGCTGATGCTTTCACCCAGAGCCGCCTCGCGAGTCAGGACTCCGTAGCGCTGCAACAGGGCACCAGCCATGGCATGGAGGTGCTCCGTGGTGGAGACCGCCGGGCGCAGCAAATCCGCGACCAGGGACCAGCGGCCGGCGGCCGCGGGCGGCCCGAGCCGCAGCACCGGACGGCGCGGGTTGCGGCGGGATCGCGGTCCGAGCATCCGCAGCGGGACGAACGTGTCGTTTGTGACCTCACCGGCCCACACCATGTCCCAGAGCGCGTCCAGCACCGCGTCTTCGTCACCCGAACCGGTCGCGTAATAGAGGTCGCGAAAGAAGGAGGCGCCGCGACTCTGCAGGTGCTCGCGCAGTCGCTCGTGGACCTCTCCGGTCGGCCGCTCGTCCGGTTCTCGTATCAGCCGCGCCGCGTCTGACCGTAGATACAGCGCCACGCGTCCGTCCGAGCTGCCCAACGAGCCTCGCCCGGTCCAGACGACCTCCCCCATCGAGATCAGCTGATCGAGTAGTTGCGGCCGGTAGTCGCGCATCCGCACTGCCAGCACATCGCGTTCGAGCACCGACGCGGGGATGGCGCAGCCCTGCAGCTGGAAAATGATCTCGGCAAGCCGGTCGAGCCCGCTCGCCTGGATGCCGACGCCGTGCCAGCCGGGAAGGAACCGGCCAAGCACCTCGACGGGCACCGGTTCGACCTCGCGTCGCAGCGCCGCCAGCGATTTCCGGCGGAGCGACCTGAGCACGTCAGGGTGGCAATATTCGCGACCGGCCTGCCCCGGTCGGAACTCCCCGGCGACGATATCGCCGCGGCCGGCCAGCTGCCGCAGGGCGTGCTCGACCTCGCGCACCGGAAGGCGCCAGCGTGCCGCCGGGTCGGCGCTGAAGAAGGGAACGTGCGTCCGCGCCCAGCGGACCAGCAACGATGTCAACGGCTGGTCGACCCGCTCCAGGAACGCGTCGGGCAAGCCAACAGGCAAGGTGACGCCCAGCGCGTCGCGATAACGGGCCCCATCCTCGGCCGCGATCCAGCGCGGCTCGTCGGCGATCCGCACGCGGGCCGCGCGACGTTCTTTCTCCAGCTGGTCGAGCCATTCGGCACGGATCCCGCGGACCTCGGCCTCTTCTGTCGTCAGGTCGCCGAGCCGGCGCAAGAGGTCGGCGGCCTCATCGATGTCCCGCGGCCAGCGTTCCTTCAGCAGCCCCTGCAGCTCGAGCTCGAGCACCTCGATGGCGCGGGGGTCGAGAAGCTCGCGTAGTTCCTCCGTGCCCAGTAGTTCAGCCAGCAGCTCCTTGTCCAGCGTGAGTGCCTGCGCGCGGCGTTCCGCCAGCGGCGCGTCGCCCTCGTACATGTATTGACCGATGTAGTCGAAGACCAGGGTCGACGCGAAGGGCGAGGCGCGCTCCGTGTCGACCACGACGGTGCGGACCTGCCGTGACCGAATGGCGCTCATCAGGTCGCGCAGGCCGTCCATGTCGAAGACGTCGCTCAGGCACTCGCGGTAGGTCTCGATCAGGATGGGGAACTCGGCGTGCTTGCTGGCGACCTGCAGCAGGTCATGGCTACGCTGGCGCTGCTGCCAGAGAGGCGTGCGCTCACCCGGACGCCGCCTCGGCAGCAACAGCGCGCGGGCGGCGTTTTCGCGAAAGCGCGAGGCGAAGAGCGCCGAGCCGTGCAGCTGCGACGTCACCAGCTCGCGGACTTCCTCCGGATCCAGCAGCAAGTCATCGATTTCGGGTGCGCGGTCGGCCTCCGGCAGTCGCAAGGCGAAGCCGTCGTCGGTGTAAATCATCTGGACTTCGAGGTCGAGGCGTTCCTGCATCCGCGCCCGCGCGGCCAGCGCCCAGGGGGCATGCACCCGAGCGCCGAACGGCGTCAACACCGACAGCCGCCAGTCCCCAAGCTGGTCGCGGAATCGCTCGATGACGATCGTTCGGTCGGTGGGCACCGTGCCAGTCGCCTTGAGCTGGTCGGACAGGTAGTTCAGGAGATTTGCGGCAGCCCGGTCGTCGAAGCGCGACCGCTCGCGCAGCCGCGCGACGGCGTCATCGGGCTCCATGGCGGTCAGCTCGCGCATCGCCTGTCCCATGGCGCGGCCGACCTCGACCGGTCGCCCCAGCGCGTCGCCGTGCCAGAACGCGATCCGGCCAGGCTCGCCCGGTGCGGGGGTGACCATCACCTGCGAGGGTGTGATGTCGGCGACCCGCCAGGTGGTGGCGCCCAGCACGAAGGTCTCGCCCGGTCGCATCTCGTAGACCATCTCCTCGTCCAACTCGCCGACCTTCTTCCCGTCATCGAGCAGGTTCACGGAGAAGAGCCCGCGGTCGGGGATCGTGCCGCCACTGACCACCGCCAACCGCTGCGCCCCGGCGCGGCCACGGATCTTCCCTTCCAACCGGTCCCAGACGATGCGAGGCCGCAGCTCGGCAAACTCGTCCGAGGGATATCGCCCGCTCAGCATGTCGAGCGTCGACTCGAGCGCGCGTGGCCCGAGGTCGCTGAATGGGTAGGCGCGATGAACCAGTTCCGAGAGGGCCGCGACCGACCACTCCTCCATCGCCGACATCGCCACGATCTGTTGCGCGAGGACGTCGAGCGGGTTGCGCGGGACCCGCGTGGTCTCGATCTCTCCTCGCAGCATGCGATCCACGACGACTGCCGTCTCGAGCAGGTCGCCGCGGTACTTGGGGAAGATGGTGCCCTTTGACGGTTCCCCAACCGAGTGGCCGGCGCGGCCGATCCGCTGGATGCCGCTCGCGACGCTGGTCGGCGACTCGACCTGGATGACGAGGTCGACGGCGCCCATGTCGATGCCCAGCTCCAGGCTGGAGGTCGCCACCAGTCCCGGCAGCCGGCCGGCCTTGAGCGCATCCTCGATAAGGAGGCGCTGCTCCTTGGCGATCGAGCCGTGATGCGCCCGCACCAGTTCCTCACCGGCTAGCTCGTTGATCGCCGTGGCCAGCCGCTCCGCCAGCCGCCGGGAGTTGACGAAAAT
>DASZZN010000036.1 GCA_035544955.1 Candidatus Dormiibacterota bacterium | reverse complement strand
AGGGAAGCCGCCGAGCACGCACGCCCGCGCTCGAGGCGCTTGCTGCCGGTGTGCCCGAACGGCGCGAGGTGATGGGCCGGCTGCTCGCCTTCCGGCCGAGGCGGTCAAGGATCTTGTCCTTGACACGCTCAGGGGCTGGTACGAGCGAATCTTCCTGAGGGAGGAGCCCATCGTATCCGCGCTTCTGGAAGACGAAAGCGCCGCGCGGTGCATGCTGCTCACGACCGATCCGGAACGCCTGATCTTGCTTGCGACCGGCGTTCGCTACGACACGCGGCCGGACGTCGACACCGTGCTCCTCGTCCCCACCTTGATCATGCGGCCCTGGCTCGCGGTGGTGAACTACCGGCGGATGCGGATCTACTGTTATCCCGTCGCCGACGATGCCGGCCTGCCAGACACGGTGCCGCCGGGGCTGGTGCGCATGCACGAAGCGCTCGCCGACCCGATCCGTCTGCGGATCCTGAAGGCGTTGGGAAACGATCGCCTCTCCGTTGACGAGCTCGCCGATCGACTCGATGAGGATCGGAACACGGTCCGAGCCCATCTGGCTCGCCTCCGCTTCGGCCGCCTGATTCATATCAACTGCGGCCCAATCTGCACGTACGAACGCCGGAGCGACCTGATGCGTGCCGTCGGTCAGCCGCTCAAGTCCTACCTCCAGCTGCCCGTCACATCCTTATAAGACGCGCCCCCACCCGACCCTCCCCCGCAAGCGGGGGAGGGAAAAATGGGGGTGGAAAAGGCGCGGTCTACGACGCGCCTTTGTGGAACCAGTCCGGTGCGTTGCAGGTCGCCAAGCAGGTGTTCACCGTCGCCGCGAAATTGCCAAACACGGTGCCCACGCCGAAGACGTCGGGCCGCTCGTACAGCTCGATCGTCGGCAGGTAGTCCCGCCACTCGGTCTGCGCCTTCTTATAGATGTCGACACGCTGGTTGATGTCGATCGTGTTTTCGCCCTGCAGGAGCAGGTCCGTCAGCTTCGGATCGTTCGCCCGGTTCCAGTTGACGCCGGACGGGTTCTGGGCGTTGGGGATCTGGCCTGGCAGCGAGGTCGTGCCCCAGGAGTCGGGATCGGGGGCCCAGTTGTTGGCATAGAGCGTCATGTCGAACTGGCCGGTGGACTGAATGCCGCCGCCCTGGAACGCCTGGAAGAAGATGCCGGCCGGCCAATTCTTGGTGGTCACGGTGCAACCGATGTCCTTCCAGTTACTGATCAGCAATTCCTCCTCGGCCGCCCGTTGCGGGTTGCCGGTGGTGGTGCTGATGACCCACGCGCACTTGGTGCCGTTCTTGGCGCGGATGCCGTTCGCGCCCTTGACCCAGCCGTCCTGGTCCAGCATCGAGTTCGCCTTGGCGACGTCGCGCACGAACTTCGGCGTGGTCGTGTCGTAGTAGGGCGCGAGAGTGGATACCAGGAAGCTGTTCATGGTTTTTCCTATACCGCCGACCAGCTGCTGGTTCATCGAGTCCTTGTCGACGGCAAGGGCGATGGCCTGTCGCAGGGTCCGGTCATCCTTCCAGATAGTTGGCTTGCCGCAGGTCGCCGCGAACTTTTGCGCATCGCACCCGGTTTCGTTGTTGCCCAGGTTGAAGTTCAGAAATTCGTCGAGCAGTCCGTTCGCGTTGACCGGCTTCATGTGGGTCGACCCCTGGAGGCTGGGCAGGTCTTTCGCGATCATGTCGAGGCCGAGATCGGCATCACCCGACTGCAAGCCCGCGATCTGGGAGGACTTATCCCCATAGATTTTGTAGGTCAGCTTGTTCAGGTAGGGCGCGTGATTGAAGTATTTGCCACTCGAGCGGCCCGCGCTGTAGTTCGGGTTCGGGACCAGGGTCACGATGGCCGCAGGACCCGGCGAGAAGTTCTGGACCATGTAGGGCCCGTTCGTCACCGTCGGCTTCTTGGTGAAATAGTCGCTGGTCGCCCAGCTCGCCGGTGCGATGCTGCCCAGCACCGACTTGGGGACGATTGCCGTGTTGAGCAGCAGGTACGGCGCATAGATCCCGCTTGACAGGTCCGCCTGCAGACCACAGGAACCGCTCTTGCGGGGCCCGAAGTGCCAGATGACGGTTTGATCGTCCTTGATCTCCTGCGAGGCGATGTGGTCGTAGCCGGTCTGGCTGGCCGCTCCCACGTCGGGATTGCAGATCGCCTCGATCGTGAACTTGACGTCCGCGCTGGTCAGGGGCGAGCCATCCGACCATTTCATGCCGGACCTGAGCTTGATCGTGACGTCCATGTGGCTGTCGTCGATCTTCTTCACCATGCCGTTGTCGGTCGTCGGCACGTCCGTGACCAGGTCGGGTATCGGCTTGTTCTGGCCGTCGAAGACCCAGAGCGACGCCCAGATCGGCCCGGTCACCACCTGCTGCGTGGTCGCGGCACTGCTGGAAAGGACATTCAAATCCTGCACCGGTTCCCAATCGGAGAAGACGAGGTTGCCGCCCTGCGTTCCTTTCGCCGGGTTGTACTGCGTGAGCGTCAGTGAACTGTTGGTGGTTGTGCTGCTTCCGCCGCATGCCGCCAGCAGTACGCTCGTGATCGCGCCGATGGCCGTTGCGGCAGCCGGCCGCCACGCTCGTCTGGTGTTTTCCATCGTTGCCTCCTGTTGCCCAAATGCAGTCGTCCCTCCACGCTATGGGCTGCAGGCGGCGTTTATCAATGGATCAGTTTCTTACGCAGATTAGAAAGTGATTAACGAAGCTCGGGCGGTCGACGCTAACTGGAGCGCGCCTGAAGGTTTCCGATCAGGATCGGTTTCGTCGTAGGCAACTGCTGCTCTCCCGGCTCGATCGTGATCGCGAACTGCTGGAACTGCGTGATGTCGCCGGTGAGCTGCGCTCCCAGGTCGCCCGTGGCACTCACGCTGATGCCCTTGGCAGTGGCGCTCGGCGCGTCCGGCACAAGAGCGGCGTCGGCGACGCGATCCGTGACCCCGCAGTGACGGTCAACGGCCGGGCCGTCTCCGTCGACCTGTACCAGTCGATCGTCGCCACCGAGCAGCACAAGTTCGAGCGGACCGGCGCGCTGGTCAACTGGCAGTCCGCCTCCGGTCAGCGTCGCCGCGCGGCGATCGAATCGGCGGTTATCAGGGAATTGGTGCACGATGCCGTTGTCGACCAGCTCGCCGGCGCGCGCGGGATCGCCGTGACGCCCGCCGACCTCGCCCAGGCGTTGTCAGCGGCGGAGCAGGCATTCGGAGGGCCGGTGGCGTTCGAGCAGAACCTGGACCAAGCGGGGCTTGCCCGGTTGGAGTTTTCGTCGCTGCTCCGCTATCGAATCCTCGAAGCGCGTCTGATGCAGCAGGGCATCGCCACGAAGGGCGTCATCGACAGAGCCGTCGGTCAGGCGCAGGTTCTCGCCACCATTGGCCCCTGTGCCGGAAACCAGTCTTACCCGGCCTGCCTCACGTCCGAGTGATCCAAGCGTCCCCTTAGTGCGTAGCACCTGATGAGTCCCGCATGTGGATATCTTTTGATATGGAGGTTGCGTGAATATGAGAGGTCGCTCACTTGTCCAGACCGTCGCGCTCGCGTTCGGAGTCATCTACCTGCTGGTGGGGGTGCTTGGACTGGCACCGTTCGTGGGAGGCAGCTACACGCAGACGAATAGCAACCTCCTCGGGTTTGTTCCGATCAATCTGCTGCACAACATCGTCCATCTCGTGATCGGCATCGCGGGCATTGCCGCGGCCGGCAGCCTCGCGCGTTCACGGCAGTTCTGCCAGGTCTTCGGTGTCGTCCTCATTCTGATCGGCATCGTGGGAATCTTCGTCAACAATCCCCTCAACCTGCTCCCGATTGGCGGATTTGACGTTGTCATTCACCTCGCGACCGGTGGAATCCTCGCGTATTTCGGTTTCGTTAGCGCGACGCAACCACGACCGGTCGTCGCATAAGCCCTTCGGAGTTCTCCCTCCCCCGCCCTGCGGGGGAGGGCGCCAGGGAGGTGGCACCTTCTGGCTCGCGGTTACAAAGGGCGGGATGGTCGCCACGCGCTAATGAGAAGCCAGACGGCCGCCGCAATCACAAACAGGTAGGCGGCCAACTGGGGCATCGCGCCTGTTGCAGAGAAGCCTTCATAGCCCAGCAAAATCCCGTGCACGACGTAGGCGAGGCCCGAAAACCCCAATAGCAAGCCAATCGGCCGGGGAATCCTGGCCATCCAGAAGATGGCGATCCCGAAGAGGATCAAGGAAAGGCCCAACGTGAGTTCCTGGTAGCTTCGGACGCCCCACTCGAGCCAGCGGACCAACTCAGCGCTCGCGAATCGTGCGGCTTTCTCCGCGTCAGGGGCGTTGACCCAATGATCAACGGCCTGCTTCAGCGCGACCCCATCCACCGCTTGAAGAACTCCATAAAGCGCGAGCGCGGTAACGGCGGAAACCGCCGCGAACCGAGCTATCCATCCGCGCTTGCGAGTGGGGACGTCCAGAGCAAAGAACAGCGCCAGCAGTCCGGCGATGACAAGCGCCATCCCAACGAACTGGCCAAGGTGGACAGCTTTCCATAGGCTGCTGCTCGCGTACTCGGCGAAGACGGCCTGGTGGTCGTTGGGATTTTGCTGGCTGGGGTGGAAGATACCGATCAAGAAGGAGGCCGCCACGCCCGCGAACAGGAGCGTGGCTGATACCCGGAGCAAGGCGCGGTCACCGCTAGGAATTTCTTCGTCTGTTCTCTTCATCGTCGTCTTCATCATCATGTTGTCCTCCCGTTAAGTGTGGAGCGTGTTTGGGTGATCAAGCGAGGATCACCGACATGTCGTCGTACGTCGCGTAGACGGGCTCGAAGGTGCTCTTGGAAATCCATTCCGGCCCGGACTCGGGATTGTTGATGAGCACGCGGGTCGGGGTCACGCCAACCACCACGACGGCGTGCTCCCCCGGGCCGGCGTAGGCAACCTTTCTACCATCGAAGGCGGTGTAGTCCCGCCGATGCTGGATGACCCATTTGTAGGTGACCCACGTGACGACGGGGTGGCCGGTCAGGACCGCGGCGTAGACATCGGCAGGAGGAATGCCCTGGCCCGCCCGAAGGACGCGACCACCGAGCACGCCCGCGGCGCGCGCGATCGTCGGGTAGTAGGTGCCATAGCCGGTCAACGCGATCTCGCTTCCACTGACGTTGCCTACGAAGGTGGCGAAGGGGTCGCCCCAGTGCATCCCGGCGTTATCGAAAGTCGGCGGTCGCAAATCGCTCCCGATGATGTTGAGGACGGCGGCGTCCGTGGTCGCGATCCCCTGGTACGCGAGGGCCATCCGCAGGGACGCCGACTCGCAACTCAGTGCGAAGGCCTGGTGGTACCACGGGACGATGAGCACGCGCGAGCCGGGCAACACGCTCGGCTGCGCCGTCGGCGACGCGGTAGAACTGGGTTTGTCCTGGAAGGTGATCGGCGTGCTGGTTCCGTTCTCGGCGTCACCCTTTGCGGGCAGGTCATCGACGAGCAACCGTCCATTCACCGAGAGGATGACGAGTTCCGCATGGACGTTGCCGTGGTAGAGGCGTACCGAGGCGATGCCGCCCCCAGCTACGGGCGTAACGTTGATCGCCCGGTCGACCGACGGATTCTGCTCGCAGGGACAAAAGTGCGCCTGCGTCGCCACCATTCGGGCGCGCAGGGCGTCGGTTATTGGGCACCCCGAGTAGTCGTTACCACCGGGCCGCGCGGCGCCGTTCTCCTTGAGGTTGATGCACTCGACGTAGTAGCCAAACGTCGTATTCAGCGGGAAGACTTGATCGGCCAGCGCCGTTAGCGCAGCCGCGCTTGGCATGGAGGGGGTAGGCGTCGCCGCCGGCAGGGGACTGCCTGACGGCGCCGCTCCGCACCCGCTCAGCACAAAGACCATCGCCAGGACGGCCAAGGCCCTCATAAGCGGACCGGCTCAGAGCGCCGCCGCACGTCAAAGCTGAACATCATCCCGCTCTGGTTGTGTTCCGCAATGTGGCAGTGGGCCATCCAGCGACCGGGATTCGACACGTCCAGCAAGATGTCGATGGACTGGCCCGCGCGCACGAGGACCGTGTCCTTCCAGACGAGATTGGTCTCCGGTTGGCCGTCCCTGGACAGGATGAGGAACCGGCCGGCGCCGTGGAAGTGGAAGGGGTGGTGCATCGGATGATCCGAGTCCATCTCATTGACGAGCCGAATCTTTACCCGGTCGCCCACATCGAAAGCCCACGAAATCGCACCGTTCTCCGCACCGGTCTCCCGGTCGATGACTTTCCAGATCATGTTGCTGGGATTGGACGCCCGATTGATCTCGGGCATGAGATCTTCCCACTCGATGCCGTCGCCACCAGCCCTGTCTATGGCGTCCTGGTGCAACTGGTGTCCCACCATCGCCGATGTGCTGGACGGAATCAGCCTCATCCCGCATTTCGGGCAACGCCCGGGCTCAGATTCGATGACCTCCGGGTGCATGGGACACGCGTAGGCGGAGGCTGCCGGGGCGTCGCCCCCGTACAGGAGGGGCATGGATGAGACAAAGGCCAGCACCTTGTCGGGTCTTCTTTCGACGTAGTCCGTAATCGATTCCCGAGTCGCGGTCAGTTCCGGGTCAAGGCGCAAGCGGTCGAAGGCGTGTTGCGCCGCCGAGCCGCCGACACCGAAGACCGTATAGACGCCAAGGTCGTATCTGTGACCCGGCGTCCGGTGCTCGAACGAAACGTTGCCTTCCGTCTCGAACAGCACGTCGACAATGGCGCGCTCCGACGGCGCAATGAGCACCTCATCGACAAAAGTCTCGCGCTCGTACCGCCCGCTGTCACCGCCGATGAGCTTCATCCGAGCTCCGCGGACAGCGAAATTGAAGATCCGGGTATTGGCCGTATTAACGAGAGAGAGGCGCACCACCTCACCGCGCTTGGCCTCGCCCTTCAGCCCCGTGTCGCCGTTGACGAGCAGGATGTTGCCGAAGCGACCCATCGCTGTGAACGTCGGGCCCGACTTGTGGAAGGGAGCGATCCGTCCGCCTTCAAGCAGGACGTCGTCCAGAGTGACCGTCAGCTCGCGGTCGGCTGGCGGCCAGTAGGCCGGTTCCGCAGGCTCGACCAGGATCGTTCCATATAGCCCCATTTCGAGCCCATAGTCCTCACGGACGTGCGGGTGGTACCAATAGAAGCCAGCGTCGGGAAACGTGATCCTGTAGGTGAAGGTTGCACCGACGCTGATCGGGACTTGTGTCTCGTGCGGAACGCCGTCATAGCGGTTCTCGAGCCTGAGTCCGTGCCAGTGGACCGTTGCCTCGATGTCGCCATGATTTGTCACGTCCACGGTGACCTCCGATCCCTGGTCGACGTGCAAAGCCGGCCCCGGAATTGATCCGTTGTAGGCGAGCATCCGGACCTCGGCGTTCCCGATGCGCTTGAGCACGGGGGCGATCCGGAGCTGGAATCGATCGCCGTTTCTGAGACGGACGGCGGTTGGGGTTAAGGCGCCGGGGAGTCCCGCCGTCTCGATGGGGAAGAGGTCGTCGGACGGGTCCCCGGCCGTGTGTTGCATGCATCCAGTGTCCTGACCACACTGGTGGGCCGCACCGGCGGAATCGCCGGGTTTTCGGCGCCGGTGGTGCGAGTAAGCTAAAACCTCCGAACTGTCTACACTCCGGCAGTCGGTGAGGTAGGGCAAGGTTGCGCCAGATGAAGAGGGAGTCGGAAGCGCGTCCGGCCAGCCCCGCTGGTAGTGAGCGAGGGCCCCATCTGCTCGGCCGCATTGCCGAGCTGCTCCGGCTCGAGCAGTTCGGGGGAGCGGCGGCTGCCGGCCGTGGCTCAGCCCTTGCGATCGTCGGTGAGCCGGGCATGGGCAAGACGTCGCTCCTCGAGAGCGCGATCTGGGCAGGCGACCTCCGACTCCTCCGAGCGCTGGGCGTCGAAGCCGAGATGGGCTTGCCGTACGCCTGCTTGCATCAACTGCTCCAGCCGATCATCCAACTTCGCGGCGACCTCCCGCCACGCCAAAAAGAGGTGCTCGGGGTTGCACTCGGTCTCGACGAAGGTGCCCAGCCGGACCCGTTCGTCGTCGCTCTCGCCGCTCTCGGGCTGCTTAATGCGGCCGCGGCGGAGCGGCCCGTCCTGTGCGTGGTTGATGACCTTCACTGGGCCGATGCCGCATCGCGCGCCGCAGTGCTGTTCGTTGCTCGGCGCCTTAATGCCACGCCCATCTCGCTGCTGCTAACAGTGCGACGGGATGAATGGGCGGCGATCGGTGAGCGGAGCCTGCCCACGATCGACCTCGGTGAGCTCGACCTCTCGGCGGCCATCGACCTCATCACCCGCGAGGCCGGTCCGGGAGTGATGCCAGACGTCGCCCGGAGATTGCACGAGGCGACTGGTGGCAACCCACTCGCCTTGATCGAGGTCGTGCGGCTTCTTCAACCTGGTCAGCTCCGCGGATGGAAACCGCTGCCCAATCCACTGCCATTAACCCGTCGGGTGGAGCAAGCGTTTGCCTCGCGGATCGAGGACCTGGCAACTGATACCCGCACCCTCCTTCTGGCGATCGCCGCGGACGGTTCGGGTAAGCTGCACACGATCCTACGAGCGGCCGAGATCCTCGGTGTCGATCCGGCCGTCCTCGACGCCGCGATCGCCAATGGGCTCCTCCAGGTTGGCGGCGGCGACGTCCGTTTCAGCCATCCATTGATCGCAACGCTCGTGTACGGACGCGCGACCGTCGAGGATCGCAAACAGGTCCACAGCGCCCTCGCCGAGCTGACCAAAGCCGGGGACCCCGATCGTCATGCGTGGCACCTTTCCGCCGCAGCCGTCCGTCCGGATCACGCCGTGGCTGACGCACTCGCCCAGGCGGCCAAGCGCGCCGCGGGCCGAGGCGCGTTTGTCGAGGCGGTCAGCGCGTTCGAGCGTGCCGCGGAGCTATCGACCGAGGCGTCTACCCGAGCGTCCATGTTGTACGACGCCGCGCAAGCGGCCTGGATGGGCGGCCAGCCGCGCGCGGCGAAGGACTTGCTGGATCGTGCGCGAAGGGCCTCGCCGACGATCGTTGCCGGCACGGAGGTGGAGGCGCTCCGCGGCGTCATCGAACTCAGCGTCGGCGACGCCCATCGTGCCTACCGCGTCCTCGTCGCCGCCGCGAACGAGGTCCGAACGCACGATCCGGAGCGGGCCCTCGAGCTCCTCGCTCTCGCCAGTGAGGCCGCGTCCCTCGCCCTCGACTACCCGAGTGAGATCGAGCTTGGTCGAATGGTGGCGGGCTGGGAGGTCGGTGACAATCCGAAGCTGCAGGTTCTGCGCGAAGCCCTGATCGGCTTCGGCGATCGATCGGCCGGCGACCTCGAGGGCAGCATGGGCCATCTGCGCCATGCCATCGAACTGGCGCAGAGTCTTGACGAGCCCCAAACCCTGCTGACGGCCGGGCGAGCGGCGGATTGGGCAGGTGACGACGACCGGTCGTACCGCTTCCATCTGGCCATCGTGGAGATGGCCAACGAGCGCGGCTCTCTGTCCCACGTCCCGATCGCCGGCGCGCGGCTGGCGCTCGCCGAAATCATTTCCGGGAACCTCGCCGGGGGATCGATCACCGCCGGCGATACCGTTCGACTGGCGCAGGAGACCGGCCAGGCAGAGCTCGCTTCGCACCCCCGGCTCTGGCTCGCGCTGGTTCATGCCATGCAAGGCAACGGGGACCTTGTTGATAAGCACCTGATGGAGGCCTTCGGAACTGCAGGTCCGCGCTCACGGGAGTTGGTGCACGACGCAGCAAGTTGGATCCGCAGCGTCCTCGCGCTGGGCGAAGGCCGCGCCGATGACGCGATGAGCCTGCTTGAGCCCATCACGCATCCCGTGATCCAGACCTTCTCATCGCTCGACCGTTTCGAGGCTGCGGCGGCCACCGGCAATGGCCGCGGACTCGATTGGCTAGCGATTTGGGCCCGCTTCGCCGAGTCGAGCGGTGCCGCGTGCGCCCTGGCGCGTCTCTCTCACGGCCGAGCAATCCTCGGTTCGGACCCCCAGGCTGCTGAGCAGAACCTGTTGACGGCTCTTACGTACCACGCCGCTTCCCGACGGCCGTTCGAATTGGCACGCACGCAGCTGGCTCTCGGCTCGCTCCTCCGGCGCCATCGTGAGCGCGGGCGGTCGAGGGAGTATCTGCGCGGGGCACTGCAGCGGTTTGAGGGGCTCGGCGCGGTTCGCTGGGCCGAGCGCGCGCGCGCGGAGCTTCGCGCCACGGGCGAGACCGTTAGCCGGGGAGGACGTCCCCCAATCGAGCAGCTAACCCGTCAAGAGCTCCGAATCGCCCAGGCCGTGGGTGAAGGGCGCTCCAACCGCGACATCGCCAGCACCCTTTTCTTGTCACCGCGCACAGTCGACTTCCATCTGCGCAACGTCTTCTCGAAGCTCGGCATCAGCTCGCGGACCGAACTGGCCGGAATGGCTGCGCGCGGCAAGCTCTTGCCTCTTGCCGAGCCGACAGGCTCGCCTGGACAGGCGGCCATGTCCGGGCTGCCAGCAGAGATCGGACCGCGATGAGGGGAGGGCCCAACGAGGGACTGGCGCATTAAGCAGGCACGGCCGGACTCGTTTGATGCCCGGCTGGCTGCCTAGCACTACTCGGGTCGACATGATCCCCCCGGGGGTCGTGGACGATAATCCGGGCATGAGTGACTGCTGTTCACCACAGGGCTACCGCTCGATCTTCAGCGAGAAGAGAGCGCACGCTGAGGCGCGGCGCTACCGGCGTCGCGGCCTCGATCCGACATCGCGACGTATCGCCGAGTTTTTGAAGGAACAGGGCATCGGAGGCCGCACCCTGCTCGAAGTGGGCGGCGGCATTGGCGCCATCCAGATCGACCTTCTGAGGGCCGGGATCACCCGGGCGGTGAACATCGAATTGACCCCTACCTATGAGGAGGCTGCGCAGGCCCTTCTGCGCGAGGCCGGGCTTGAGGATCGCGTTGATCGCAGGATCATGGACTTTGCTGAGGCGACGGATGCGGTGGAGGCGGCAGACGTCGTCATCATGAACCGCGTCATCTGTTGTTACCCCGACATGCCGAAGCTGGCCGGTGCCGCCGCCGACCACACCCGTGAAGTCCTCGTGATGAGCTTCCCCAAGGAGCGTTGGTGGACGAGGGCGGTGATAAGCCTGGGGGACCTCGCCCTGCGAGTAGCGCGCCAGCAGTTCCAGGTCTTTATCCACCCGCCCAACAAGATCATCGCCACGGCGGAGCGGCACGGCCTGAAGATGGTCTCCAACCAGACGAGCCTCATCTGGGAAGTCGCCAGTCTGCGCAGGACCAGCGCGCTACCGGCAAATTAGACGCTGCTCAGTCTATGCTCCAGGCTCGTAGAGGAGCCTGGCCCACTCTTCGCCGGAAAACCCGAGGTGAAGACCGCGAAACGGTCCAATGCCGCCGACCGTTACTGGAATCGCGCTCGGCATCCGAGGCAGGATTCGTCGGTCGAGCAAGATCCGGCGACCGGCTATCTCCCCAATGTGCACCAACTGCTGGGAGTCCTCGTCCCGCGGCCGGCTCCGACGGAGCCGCAGGTCACGGATGTGACCTCCACCTCAACAGAGCGTGTCCTGGTAGGCCATCACCAGCGCATCCTTACTCGGATGCGCGGTGAGCCACTCGCGGGCCTTCTCGTCGAACGACACAACGAATGCCGTGGTCATATCGCGGTGCTCAGACGTTCCGCGATATAAGCCGCGTACCAGTCAGGCCAAGCGTCATCGCGATGTCCAAGTGACTTCTCGTAGTCGCCGTGCGCCCGCTCCGCCTCACGGAGCAGCGCCGCCAGGCGCTGTTGCAGATTGCTGTTTCCCTCCATCTTTCCCTCCATTATCAGTCCCTAGCGTACGGTCAATGGCTGCGCGAGGTAGCCGGCTAGCGATTGGTAGACGCCGCTGATCAGGAGCAGTCCAAGAATGATCAGGAGCGCGCCGGCGGCCCGACTCAGGGTAGCTTGGGCCGGGTTAAACCGCGTCGTTGCTCGTCTTAACGCCGGTGACCTTCAAAGCTGCTTGAATTTCATCGAGCCGGCTCCGCCTGGTGATCGCCACCAGGTCGATCTCGCTTCCATCTGGCTCGACGCGGGAGAAGACGATGAACGGCGTCTGATTGAACGGCCAGAGGAGGCTGCGAAAATTGGATACCCGGATCCGCGTTTCGGCCGGAACGAGAACCCATTCCCGCCCCAAGCCCGCTATGTACCGTGGCCGGGACGGAAAGATCTGGATCGAGGAGTCCCTGACAATCAACGCTGCGGTCCTGACGTATGTCACGGGAGACCATCCGAGGCGTCGACGCCATTTATCGCTCGCGATCCCAACGAGATCCGCGGTCCGGTACTTTACCGACACTCGTAGCCGGTAGTGGATGGCCTCTCGCGATACATCGCCGACTCGCCGGGCCCCACTTCGGCGAGCTCGTACGGAATTCCAGCCCGCAACAGCGAGGATGCCCGCTGCGAACGCTAGCAACCAGTATTGGGGGCTGCCTAACAAGGCGGCGCGACGATTCCCGGCCGAGTTGGATCGTAGGGATCGATAGCAATCATTATTTAATAGTTCGATAAGCCACTATTCAGTGAGCTCTGTGTAAGGCAGGATCGCCGATAATGTGGCCAACAGAGTGACAGCCACCGGCCCGACTGCCGCGCATGGTCTTGCTCTTCAAATCGAAGACCTCCGCGTCAGCTACGGTCCGAAGCTGGCGGTCGACGGTGTGTCGCTCGACATCAACGAAGGCGAGATCTTTGGTCTGCTGGGCCCCAACGGCGCCGGGAAGACGAGCACGCTCAGCGCGATTGAGGGCCTGGTGCGGCCCAACTCGGGCTCGATCCGGGTCGGCGATGTCGACGCTCGCGCCAATCCAGCCGCGGCGAAAGCCCGAATGGGCGTGCAGCTCCAGTCGACGAGCTTCCAATCCAATCTCACGATCCGCGAGATCGTCCGGCTCTATGCGGGGCTCTACGGCGTGCCGCTCACCCACGCCGGCATTGACGACCTGCTTGCCAACGTCCACCTGGGGGAGGAAGCGTCGAAGCGCTTCAGCCAGCTGTCCGGGGGACAGCAGAAACGCGTCTCATTGGTGATTGCCACGATTCACAGCCCCCCACTCGTGCTCCTCGACGAGCCCACGGCCGGCCTGGACCCGCAAGCGCGCCGGCAGCTGTGGGATCGGATCGAACGGTTACGCGACATCGGCCGGAGCATCCTCCTGACGACGCACTCCATGGAAGAGGCGCAGGCCGTCTGTCATCGTGTGGCGATCATCGATCGGGGCAAGCTTCTTACCGTCGATACGCCGGCTGGGCTGATCGAGAAGCACAAAGATGACCCACGCGTACGCAAGGTGGCGCATGGCCAGGTCACCCTCGAGGATGTCTTCATCGGGTTAACCGGTAGTGACCTTCGCGATTGATATGAGCAGCCAGCCGAGCGCCCTGCCCAACCACCCTCCGACGCTGTCAGGCATCCTCAGAGCCCTGCTTCGGGCGGACCTCACCGTTCAGTTGCGGAACGGGCGGGCGTTGGTGCTGACGTTCCTTCCCCCGCTGGCCGTCCTCTACGGCTTGTCCACTGCCAAACGCGGCGCGCAACTCGGCGGCCCGATCGTCAGCGTGGCGTTGGCTCTCACGCTCGGCATCGCATTAATTGCCATCCTTGGCTACACGGCGTCCGTCGCCAGGGACCGCGAGCTGGGTGTTTTCCAGCGCCTGCGGGTCACGCCGGCTCCGACCTGGACCATCATGGTCAGCCGGTTGGCGGTCCAGATCCTCTCAATGCTAGTGATGACGGTAGTGGTTCTTGTCGCCGCCGCAGTCGTCGAGAAGGTCACTCTGGATCCGCCCGCCTACCTTCTGACCCTCACCATTGTCATTTTTAGCTCGGCCGTGTTCCTCGGCGTGGGACAGGCTTTGGTGGGCCTCGTCAAATCCGCGGATACCGTCAACGCCGTGGGGCGCCTCAGCTTCCTGCCGCTCGTCGCACTCGGCCTTTTTGCGCATTCCGCAATCTTCGGGACCACGTTCGAGACCATCGCGCGGTGGTCACCCGGCGGGGCGGTGGCGACGTTGCTCGCGGGCGCGATGCAGCCCGCTGCGTGGAGCGGGGACACCTGGTGGGCCCTTCTCACGAGCGTGCTCTATACCATCGTGTTCGCCGGGATTGGCATCCGCTGGTTTCAATGGAGCACCCGCTAAGGGGCTGTCGTCGACCTTGTCGCCGATCGCACATCGCGAACCGAGGAATGACGGGAGCGAAAATCTCGCAGATGTTAGGGAATAGCGCCAAACACCATAGGGTATAGGCCTCAAAGAGGCTTCAGATTCCGCATTTGCTATTGTTCGAATGTGGGAACCCATCTAAGGATCCGGCAAGCCGCCGAACTTCTGCGGGTCAGCCCCGACACGGTCAGGCGGTTGGTAGATTCGGGCCGCATCAAGACGGCGCGCTCAGCTGGAGGTCAGCGGCAGATCGACGGCGCTGTGCTGGCCCGCTATATGGCCGCGCAGCCGCGCCCGGACCTTCCGGCAGTGGTCAGTGAGTCCGCCCGAAACCGCTTCGTCGGCATCATCACACGCGTCATCAAAGACGGCGTCGCGGCACAGGTCGAACTGCAGGCGGGTCCGCACCGGATTGTGTCGCTGATCACGCGGGAGTCCGCTGACGAACTCGGCTTGAAGCCGGGGATGATCGCCGTGGCGTCGTTGAAGGCAACCAATGTCGTGATTGAGCTGCCGCGCACCTAAGGAAGGGGTCGAATAGTGCGTAAGCGGGTCTTGTTGTGTGTCATCGCCGCTAGTTTTCTGGCCGCCTGCGGAAGTAGCGGAGGGGCAGGGACATCCTCACCGACGCCCACTCCGCTGAGTGGGACGATATCCGTCTTCGCTGCCGCGTCGTTGACCGAGTCTTTCAAGGCGCTTGGCACGGCGTTTCAGACAGCGCACCCTGGCGTCATCGTGCAATTCAACTTCGCCGGTTCACCGACGCTGGTCACCCAGATCGAGCAGGGCGCGCCTGCCGACGTGTTTGCGTCCGCCGATACGACGAACATGGACAAGTTGAAGACCGACGGCTTTACCACGGGCACGCCCCAGGTCTTCGCCCGCAACCAGCTTGAAATCGTGGTCGCCCCTGGCAACCCCAAGGGCATCACGGGGCTGGCCGACCTCGCCAAAGCGGGCGTGATTTACATCTCCGAAGCGGCGACGGTGCCGGCTGGGAAATACTCGCTCCAGGCCCTGGCGAAGGCGGGCGTGACCGCCAAACCCAAGAGCCTCGAAACTGACGTCAAGTCTGTCGTGAGCAAGATCGAGCTCGGTGTGGCCGATGCTGGCATCGTCTACACGACCGATGTGACGGCGGCCGGGAGCAAGGTCCAGGGTGTCCGGATCCCAGATACCTACAACGTAATCGCAACCTATCCAATCGCGGCGGTGAAGGGTACGAAGAGCCCTGACGTAGCCAATGCATTCATCGCGTATGTCCGTTCGGCCAAGGGCCAGTCGACCTTGCAGTCGTTCGGGTTCCTCTCGGCGGCGTAAACCCGGTGAGGCGGGAGCGCGTACCGGCTGTCGTCGTCGTTTTGGCGGCGATCGGGGCGGCCTTCTTCATCCTGCCTCTGATCGGCCTCGTGGTTCGCTCGCCGTGGCGCGATGCCATTACCGCCCTGACGGCGCCCGAGACGCTGGACGCGGTCAAACTCTCGCTGTTGGCCTCACTGTCGGCCACCGCGTTCGGGCTAATTCTCGGCGTGCCCCTGGCCTGGCTTTACGCCCGGGTGGAGTTCCCGGGCCGCAACCTGCTGCGCGCGTTGACCACCCTGCCCATGGTTCTTCCCCCGGTCGTCGGTGGAATTGCTCTCCTGCTGGCCTTCGGCCGGCGCGGGGTGTTGGGATCGTGGCTCGACAGCACGTTCGGCATCACCCTCCCGTTCACGACCGCGGGCGTCATCATGGCGGAGACGTTTGTCGCCATGCCATTCCTGATCCTTACGGTGGAGGCGGGTCTGCGTTCGATGGATCGCCGATACGAGGAGGCGGCCCGCACCCTGGGCGCAAGCCGCTGGAGGGTGTTCACCCAGGTGACGATGCCGCTGATCGGACCATCGCTGTTTGCCGGCGCGGTGCTCTGCTGGGCCCGGGCGCTGGGAGAGTTCGGCGCCACGATCACCTTTGCCGGCAACTTCCCGGGCATCACCCAGACGATGCCACTGGCCGTTTATCTTCTCCTCGAAACCAACCAGGAGGCCTCATACATCCTCAGTCTTTTGCTCTTGCTCATTTCTCTGGCCGTTTTGGTTGGGCTCAGACACCGCTGGCTGAGCCTTGCGTGAGCCTCGATGCTGCGGTCCGTCTGACCCTCGGGTCCCTCGACCTCGAAATGGAGTTCAGCATCGGGGACAGCGAGGTGGTGGCCCTGCTCGGTCCCAATGGGGCGGGCAAAACCACCCTTCTGCGGGCCGCAGCAGGCCTGGTGCCGCTGCGCTCTGGGCACGTCCACCTGGATGGTCAGGTCCTCGAAGACACCATTACCGGGCAATACGTCCCGACGGAAAAGCGGCCGATCGGTTTCGTGTTTCAGGACTATCTTCTCTTCCCACACCTCAGCGCCCTGGACAACGTGGCTTTCGGCCTTCGCTCCCGCGGCACGCCGCCCCAGGCGGCGGCGAACAAAGCGATCCAATGGCTGGACCGGGTTGGATTGAAAACGTATGCGCAAGCGAAGCCGGCTCAGCTGTCGGGAGGCCAGCGCCAGCGCGTGGCGCTGGCCCGCGCGCTCGCGCCTGACCCGCGCCTTCTCCTGCTCGACGAGCCCCTTGCGGCCCTCGACGTCACGACTCGGGCCGAAGTCCGCCGCGATCTCAAGCACCATCTCGCGTCGTTCCAGGGCATCCGGCTCGTCGTGACCCATGATCCCCTCGAGGCCGTGGCACTCGCCGATCGCTTGATCGTCATGGAGAAGGGGCGTCTGATCCAAACCGGGACACCGGCGGAAGTCACCGAGCGACCGCGGTCACAGTACGTCGCCGATCTCGTCGGCGTCAACCTGCTCGAGGGACGGGCCGACCATGGGTCGGTGCGGATCGCGGGCGGACCCGTCGTCGCGGCGGCCGGCGCCGAGTCGGGCGACGTCTTCGCGGTGATTCACCCACGCGCCGTCGCCATTCACCGGATCCGCCCCGAGGGTAGTCCTCGCAACGTGTGGCCGGGTCGGGCGACCAGCATCGAGCTCATGGGCAGCCGAGTTCGTGTTCGGATCGACGGTGAGGTCCCATTGGTCGCGGAGGTCACCCCTTCCGCGCTACGCGACCTGGATCTCGTGGAAGGAGGTGAGGTCTGGCTCTCGTTCAAGGCGACCGACGTCGGCGTCTACCCCGCGTGACCATCGAGTTGGACACTTCCAGTCATCATCAACCAGGGCAGCTAGCGCCCATCAGCACAGGAGGAGACAACGTGGAACTAAGTGCTCGCAATCAGCTCCAGGGTGAGGTCGTTCGGCTCAAGTCGGGTACCGTCATGGCCGAGGTCGAGGTCAAGGTCCAGGCCGGCACCGTGGTGGCCGCGATCACCGACGCGTCGCTCAAGCGGCTAAAGCTCATGACCGGCGATAAGGTCACCGTGATCATCAAGGCCACCGAGGTCCTGATCGGGAAGTAGAGGCCTCGGATCCTCGGCATGATGACACGTTTTGAGTTGCACCCACACCAGGTTGACCTTGTTAAGCAGGCCAGTCTGCTTAGGCGAGGGCGGGCCGGCAACCGGGCCGGCCCGCATCGGTGAGTCTTGTCTAGGCTGGCGCCGGCGCCATCTTGAGAATCCCGAAGGCTGCGCCCTGCGGGTCGCTGACGATCGCAAAACGGCCGCCCGGGAAATCCATCGGCGCGAGCATCTCGCGCGCGCCGGCCTGCGTCGCCGCCTTGAACGACTTGTCGACGTCGGCGACCGTGAAATAGACCAGCCAGTAGCTGGGCATCTGGGCCGGCGCCATCTTGTTCATTTCGGTTCCGCCGGCGATGCTCTCGCCGCCGAGCTGGAACTCGTTGTACGGTGGCGAATCCGGGCCCATATCGCTGGTCTTGACGGTCCAGCCGAAGACCTTCTGATAGAAGGGGATCGCCTTGTCGACGCCGCGCGCGTTGAGCTCGGCCCATCCGAACGTGTTCGCCTCGCCCACGGGCATCGGCGAATTCATGGCACCGGCCTGCCAGGCAGCAATGACCGCGCCGCTCGGATCCGCGAAGGTGGCCATGCGGCCCTGGTCTCCGACGTCGAAGGGCGGCGCAAGGACCTTGCCGCCGGCGGCCTGCACCTTTTTCGCCAGGGCATCCGCATCATCGGTGCTGATATAGACCGACCAGGCGGTCGGTGCTTCGGGTGTCATCTTGGGACCAATCCCCGCCACCCGTTTGCCGCCGACTTCGGCCATCCCGTACCCGCCGTACTGCGGATCGGGGTTGACCTCGATTTTCCAGCCAAACACCTTCGAGTAGAACTCGCGCGACGCCGCCGCGTCGGTCGTCGCGAGATCGACCCAGGTTGGCTTGTTCGCGATCGCAGTTTTGGTTTCAGCCATAGATTGCCTCCTCAGGTTCCACGAAGCTGACGCAAAGTCACCTCGGCCCAACGGGGCGCACAGGGTGAACCTCCATTCTGTCACCCTTCGAGGAGCGGGGTTCAGCTTTGAGTTGGCGATGGGCGGACACGCTGGTCGCGGCCTAAGAGTCCGGTGGGGGAGGGGCTATGCGCTGGAGCTGCCGCGCGGATGGCCTCGATCTGGTGGCGGATCGTTCCCAGTGTTAATTCTGGCTTCTCCAGCTGGATGAGGTGGCCGGAGCCGATAGACGATATCGGTGTCAGCGACTCGTGCGTTGCGCATTTGCAAATTCACCACGCATGCATCCTCCTTCAGGCGATGACGACAGCCATGTCGTCGTAGGTGGCGTAAACCGGCTCGAAGGTGCTTTTGGCGATCCACTCCGGACCGGACCACGGGTTGTTGATCAAGACCCGAGTGGGCGTCACGCCGATCACCACGACCGCGTGCTCGCCCGGCCCGGCATAGGTGATCGTCTTGCCGTCGAAAGCGACGTAATCCTTCCGATGCTGGATGACCCACTTGTAGGTGACCCACGCCACCACCGGATGGCCCGCCAGGACTGCGGCGTACACCTCCGATGGGGCAATATTTTGTCCCGCTCGGAGCACATGGCCTCCGAGCACGGTCGCGGCGTGCGCGATCGTCGGGTAGTAGGTGCCGTAGCCCGTCAGGGCGATCTCGCTCCCGTTGACGTTGCCCACGAAGGTGGCGAAGGGATCGCCCCAATGCAGACCGGTGCTGTCGACGTAGGCCGGCCGCAAATCGCTGCCGATGATGTTGAGCACGGCGGCATCGGTGGTCGCAATGCCTTCGGAGGCGAGGGCCATCCGCAGGGACGCTTCCTCGCAACTCAGCTCAAACGCCTGGTGGTACCACGGGACATTGAGGACGCGGGTCGTGCCTGACGAGGTTGGCGGGACCGTAATGGGCGTTGGCGTCGGTTTCTCCTGGAAGACGATCGTGCCCGACTCGATACTCCCTTTTGCCGGTTCGTCGCTCACCAGCAGCTTCCCGTCGATGGACACGACAACCAGCTCGACCGTCTCGTTTCCCTCGAACATCTTGACGGTGATCAATCCCCCACCCGGTTTCGGCACCACCTGGATGTCCCGGGTCGTCGTCGGATTCTGCTCGCAGCAGAGATGGGCGTTGGTTTGGGCCAGCCGAGCGCGCATCGCGTCGGTCAACGGGCAGGTGCTGTAGTCCTGGGTGCCCGGCTGCGCGCGGCCGTTTTCCTTGAAGTTGATGCACTCGACGTAAATGGGGTAGATCGGATGCCTCGGGAACATTTGCTCGGCCACCGCAGTCAGGGCTGCCACGGTTGGCGTGGCTGGCGTCGGCGTCGCCGCCGCCGAGGGCGTGCTGCCAGTGGACGCGAGAGCTCCGCAGCCACTCAGCATGAGCGCGGCCAGCGCGGTCAGTGCGGTCTTGATCAAGGTCGTCATCTCAGAACTCCTCCCGGCTGAAGCGCAGGATGGCGCCGGCGAGCAGGCCGATGGTCAGGACCACGTAGATAGCACTGACCGCGAGAGCCGCCGTCGCGATCGAGCCTCCGGAGTTGGCCGAAACACTGATCGCGGAATGCCCGGCCGGAAGAAGCGCCGCCGCGATGTTCGATAGGTCGAGGTGGAAGAGCTGTCCCAGCAGGATCGCTACCAGCGGAATCGCCAGAACCGGTCCCCGGGCGTTGAAGAGGGTCCCGAGGAAGAGTAAGAGGGCGACAAAGAAAAGAAGGTAGATTGCCCCCGCGGCCATGGCGCCCACGTAGGTCGGAGCCGCGACGGGGTGTCCCGAAAGCGTCAGGACAGCGTAGGCGACGGCGCCTTCGATCGCAATCACGACCGCGACGTAGCCGCCGATTGCCCCGAGAAACCTCGCCAGGACGAAGGCGGTGCGCGAGACGGGCTTCGACATGATCCAGGCGGCGGTTCCGGACTGCTTTTCCCCAACGATGGCATTGTGGGTGAGGACAATCACCCCGAAGACGCCGAAGGTTCCCATCGCCACCGAGGCGAATTCGGTCCCCGGTGCACCACCGTGGGCTTGCGCGAGGGAGTTGAGCAGCAGTCCCTGGACAAAGACGGTCCAAACCAGTACCTGCACCCACCACGACCGGCTGCCCCAGAACGCCTGCATCTCGTGACGCAGCAGCGTGCCGAGTCCGGTTGGCCACCCGTGACCACGAGTCGGTTGAAACGCCATTTCAGCGACCATGTTTGTCTCCTTGCACGAGGTCGACGAAGACCTCTTCGAGATTGTGTCGAGTACGGCCGAAGTCGAGGACGGTGACGGCTGGGTCCGCCATCACCAGCCGCAGCAACTGGGATTCCGCGGCTGCCTCATCGCGGACGGCAACCTCCAGGTGACGGCTCCCATTCGCCTCGCTGAACGTGAGTGCAGACACCCACGCCTGCTCCTGGAGTCGCTGACGAACCCCTTCGGCGTCACCGCGCAGCGACACGCTGAACGACGTGCCGCCGCTCCCACGCAGCAATTCCTCGATTGGAGCCTGGGCGACCAGCGCGCCGTGATTGAGGATGGCGACCGCGTCACTCACCCGCTGGACATCGTCGAGGATGTGGGTCGAGTAGAAGATCGTCGTATGCTGCCGCAGTCGCTCCATCACCAGGAGCACATCGCGGCGGCCCATCGGGTCGAGCGCGGCCGCCGGCTCATCGAGGATGAGCAGGTCCGGATGGTTGATCTGGGCCTGGGCGATACCAAGCCGCTGGCGCTCACCGCCCGAGAAGCCTTTCGTCGGACGGTCCGCTTTGTCAGCGAGACTAACCAGGTCGAGGGTCTCCTCGATGCGCCGTTCGATGCCGTCGCGTGGGCCGGTATAGAAGAAGCTGGCGCTGAAGCGCAGGGTCTCGCGCGCGGTCATCTTGTCGTAGAATCGAGGGTCCTGCGCCAGGTATCCGACGCGCCGGCGGATGGCAATCGAGTCTTTGACAACGTCGAGGCCAAAGACCGTCGCACTTCCACCGGTCGGTCGCGCCAGACCCAGCAGCAGCTTGATCGTGGTCGTCTTTCCCGCACCGTTCGGGCCGAGGAAGCCGAAGATCGAATGCTGCCGCACCGTAAGGTCGATCCCCTTGAGCGCCGGAACGCCTTTATGTGCCTTGGCCAGGCCCGTGGTACTGATAACGATGGGCTCCGCGTTGATCTCCTGGGTCATCGCCTGGCGCTCCGCTGGATCGCGGGCTCGAGGTCGGGAGCGGACGACCGGCCGATGCGACGCGCGTCGTACGAGAGCGTGCCACGGGTCAGGGCAAGGATGACCAGGAGCGCGACACTGTCCACGACGATGAATAGAAGGTAGCCCTGGTCGATGGTCATGCTCGGCATGAGCAGTCCCAGGATGCCGAAGGTCTTGTCCTGGACGGCGTGCAGCAGGATCACGAGGAGGAGACTGCCGCGTGTGTTGTTGTAGACCCAGGTCAAAATGAACGCGTCACCCAGGGTTTCCAGAAGGAACAAGCCGAACGTTTGCGGACCCATGTGCTGGAAAACGATGTTGGGCGCGTGCCACAGACCCCAAAGGATCCCGAGGATGAGTGTGGCAACCAACGGCCCATATCGAAGCTGGAGACGCGGCAGCGCGAAACCCCGCCAGCCCATCTCCTCGCCAAGACCGGTCGTGAGCGCCGCAACCACGACGGTCGGGAGGTAGAGGATCAACGCCGTTTGCCACTGGCCGGCCGATGCCCGGAACGGCGCTCCGCCAAATAGGAGGCTCGCGCCAAGCAGAAAGGCCGCCGGCACGCCGGCGAGGACGATGAGGTACCAGCGGAGCCCGACGCGGCCCTGCACCACGCGTCGCAGTAGCTGACCAACGCCGACGCGTCCGGCTACCACTGCGGTCACGATGAGCGCGGCGATCGCAGGTCCGAAACTAATGAGCCGACCGGCAACGCTGGCTACCGGGGCGTTCGCGGCGAGAATCCCGAACTGGGTGGCGAGCAGGATCAGCGCGGTCGGGATCCAGGTCAACGCGTACGCGAAGACGAAGAACGCGATCATTGGGCGACGTATCATTTCGTTCTCCTCAGTGTTTTGCTTTTCGAGTCGGCGTCGTAGCCTGCGAGCTCAATCGCCTCGTCGATGGCGACGAACGGAACCTGGGCGGTCTCGTTGACGGCTTTGACAAGCGCGATCCCCGACGCCTCGAAGATGCAGAAGCAGCGCGACCGCGCCGGCAGGAAGGTGCTGCCGCGATAGCGGACGGGCGAGCCGGAGGCACTCAGCCTCCGACTCGCTTCGGTCAGCGCGTGTTGCAGCGCGATCAGGTGCTTGTTGGTCAGGCCCGGAAGGTTTCGCTCGACGAGGTAGGTGGCCATGGTCACTCATACCTCAGCGTCTGCGCAATCTTGATCCGGGACGCGGCCCAGACCGGTCCGAGGCTAGCGACCGCTGCCACCACCACGATGAAGGCGAGCATCACGACCAGGCTCATCGGGTTGAAGGTGAAGGGCACCCGCAGGAGCACCGAGCTCAGCAGCGCGATGAACCCGTAGGCGGCCGGGATGCCGATCACGATACCGGCGAGCCAGCCCACCACCCCGAGACCGATGCCCTCGGCGAGGAAGACCTGGGCGACCTTGCGGCCGGTGGCGCCCATCGAGCGTAGGATGCCGATCTCGCGTCGGCGCTCGAGGACGCCCATCGCCAGCGCATTGAACAAACCGATCGCTCCCACCAGCGCCACGATGGCGACGACACTGTAGAAGAGCACGTAGAGGATCAGGAACGCGGACTGGTTCGCGGCGATCCCTGCCGCCGTCGTCGTCACCGACGCCTGCAATCCCGCCTGCGCCAGCGTGTCGTCCAGCCGCTTTGACAGGTTGTCGATGTCAGCCTGCGCGCTGCTCGTCGAGGTGATCAGCATCGCCTGGACGAAGGTTGATGGGAGATGCTGAAAAGCATTCACCTGGGTCAGCGGGGCCAGCATGATGCCGAGCCCAAGCGGGTTGTTGTAGTCGCGCGCCACGCCGATGATGTGCCAGTGTCCGGAATAGAGGTCGTTGTGGAAGCTGATCGAGTCTCCAACCTTGAGCCCGGTCTTCTCGGCGACGGCTTCGTTGATCAGGACCGCGCCCTGGTCATTCGCGGTGAACCAGCGGCCCTGGAGCACCTTCTGACGGTAGACGAGGCTATCCGGCGACAACCCAACGATCTCCGCCTGTCCCCACTTGGTCTGAACGTTGGTGAAGCTGCCGGGATCGACTTGACTCACGCCCGGGACCGACGCAACCAGCGGTTGCACCGAGTCCAGCGGTTGAGGATTGGTGAGACTCGCCCACACATCGGCGTGGTAGTTGTCGAACACGAGCTTGAGGACGTTGTCGAAGGACGCGCTCGTCGTCTGTACCGCCAGGAATGCCGCGCCGGATACGGCCAGCGCCATCACGGTCAGCAGCGCGCGGAGGCGCCGCCGGAAGAGATTGCGCGCGCCGAACTGCAGGGTCTGCGGCAGGAAGCCGAACGCCGAGGCGACCGTTCGCGACCACGCGCCGCCGTGACGGCTGGCGCGGTTCTCGACCCCATAGCCGCTGAGCGCCTGCTTCACGGTGATTCGGGTGCCGGCATAGAGCGGAATCAAGGCGGCCAGCAGCGGCACGCCGACCCCGACCGCGATCGCTTCGACCACGAGCGCGGGAGGAATCACCAGGGCTCCGGCATAGAGCCCGAGCAAGCTGCCAAACGAGCCGACGATCAAGGCGCCGGCCAGCAGCCCGAGGCCGAAGCCGATGACGGTTCCCGCGATGCCGTAGATGGCGACGCCCGCGAGGTAATTGCGCATCACCTGGGCGCGGCTGGCGCCGATCGCCTTCATGGTGCCGATGACCGGGACCTGTTCGGCCAGCAGGGTGGTGATCGTGCTCAGCAGCAAGAAGACGCTCAGGAGCAGGGCGATCAGCGACAGCACGTTCATGATGATGAAAATGCCGTCCAGCAAGGAGCCCTGGCCGCCGGTGATGTCATGTCCGACCGTGCTCTGCAGCACGACGACGTTGTTGGCCTGCAACGCCTGGGCAAGTTGCTTCGCGCTCGCCGCCCGCTGCCCGAAGTCGTTCAGCCGGACGTTGAACACATTCGGCCCGGCGACCTTATAGAGCGACTGCAGGTCGTCCTGCCGCATATAGGCAAAGCCGCGTCCGTTGAAGGAGGCCGACGCCACCCCCGGGGTTTGGGCGATTCCCGACACCCGCAATGAGGTTGGCGAGCCGCTGACCTGCAACTGGATCCGATCGCCGACGTTGAAGCTTTTCAGTGAACGATCGCCGGCCTCCATCAGGATTTCGTTCGGGCCGGGGAGTTGACCGGCGGTCACCGAGAACTTGTTGAACTCGTGGTCGTTGAAGTTGGAAAGACCAACGACGTTGAGGGTCGCGTGGCCGGTTGTCGTGGACCAGCGACCGGCAACGTAGGTTTGCGCTTGCGCGACTTTCACGTTGGGCTGCCCGTTCAGGGCGTCCACCGCCGACGCGCTCGCCGGCGCGGTGATGAACTGGATGTCGGGTAGGCCGCTGGTCTCGTTGGTCGATTGCAGGGTTGCCTTGAGCTGGCTCGAGGCAATGCCAACCGCGGTCAGGCCCAACACGCCGATGGCGATGCCGGCGACGGTGAGGCCCGTCCGGAGCTTGCGGCGGGTGACGTCTTTGATCGCCTTTGTTCGGAGCGCGCTCATGCCCGCAGCTCCGTGCTCCCGGCGCTCGAGGCGACGATACGGCCGTCGAGGAGATCGATGCGATGGCTGGCGCGCGCGGCCAGGTCTCGGTCATGCGTCACGTAAATGACGGACTTGCCGCGCTCGGTCAGCTCTTGCAGCAAGTCGAAGACCTGATGCGCCGTCTTGGAGTCGAGGTTGCCGGTCGGCTCGTCCGCCACGAGGACGGGCGGGTCGTTGGCGAGCGCGCGGGCGATCGCGACCCGCTGCTGCTGGCCCCCGGAGAGCTGGCTGGGAAGACGGCGGGCGTAGTCATTGAGGCCGACTTGCGTCAGGCAAGCCTGGATCCGCGCCTTCCACTGCTTCTTGGGGACGTTGCCGCCGAGCTCGAGGGCGAGCTCGATGTTCTCTCGCGCTGTGAGCGTCGGCAGCAGCTGGAAGAACTGGAAGACGATGCCGACGTTCTTGCCGCGCCAGCGGGCGAGCTGGTTCTCGCTCATCTTGCGGATCTCCTGGCCGCTGAAGATGATGTGGCCAGACGACGCGCGATCGATGCCCGTGAGGATGTTGAGCAGCGTCGATTTGCCACTGCCCGACGGACCGTTGATCGCAAAAAGGCTGCGCGACGGCACCGTGAACGAGATGCCATCGAGGATGGTGGTCTTCGTGCCATTGGTCCCGATGACCTTGGAAATCGAGTCGGCGCGCAGCAGCGTGCCGACGTCGTTGACGGCCGGGCGTTCCATTGTGGTTGCCATGTGTTTCTTCCTTTCTCCTAGTGATTCGGTCGAGCGCCGACGCTCCAGGTGCACTGCGAACCGGTCGCAATCTGCAGCGCGTAGCTACCGGCCGGCAGGACGTTCGATTGTCCGGCGCCATGGCTGGTGCCGGAGAGGGTGCCGGCCGAATACGACACGCCCTGATCCGAGCGGGCGACGACGCTGATCGCGCCGGCGTTGGTCGGGCAGTCGTAGGCCCAGGTCAGGCTCCACGGCCCGGCGGCGGTGAGGGACGCGGTCTCCTGGGTTCCGGTTCCGCGCTGCACGAGCAGCGAGTAGGTCCTGGGATCGTACGCCTCGCTGGACAGCTTGGTATCCGCCGCGCCGGCTCGGAAGGTCCAGCCGTGGCTGTTGTGCTGCAGGGTTCCGGTCGCGAGGAGGGCACCGACGGCGAGGGCTCCGACCACGAGGGAGAATGCGATGAGCGCCGCGACGGTGGCGAGGCCGATGCCGCCGATGCGGAGGGCCGGTCGGACGGTTTTGCTCACGGTTGACATTGGTCCCTTCTCCTTTTGGGCGCTACTGGCGTCCGTACTTGATGGCAGCGTCGACGCGGTCGTCGACCGTCCACTGGCGCTCGCAGGCCCAGACGGTTTCGATCAGATCGCTGAAGTGCTGGTCGAGGGGGCGATCATCCGATCCCACTCCCGACCCGGGCTCCATTCCGGTCGTCCTTTCTTGCTTCATCGATGTCGCCTCCTTCGAGTTGGTGAATTCCGTGTGCACCACGCTAGAGGCGATTGCCCGAGCGAAAACCCGGAGAAGTACGTAGACCGGTACTGATCTTTGGCAAAAGGTCTATCGTGGATGGCCTACAGAGAGGGGTGGAATGCGCACTCAGCGCTCGGGGCGCGGCTTGCACAACGTCCCGGCGGAACTGACGAGTTTCGTCGGACGTCGCCGCGAGCTCGCCGAGATCAAAGAGCGGCTGCGCGCCTCACGGCTGGTGACGCTGACTGGACCGGGCGGCGTCGGCAAGACGAGGCTCGCGCTGCGTGCCGCGACCGAACTGGCGCGCGCGTTCCCCGACGGCGTCTGGCTGGTCGAGCTGGCGGCGATCGAAGACCCGCCTTTGGTGACCCAGGCCGTCTTTCACGCCCTCGGTCTCCAGGATCGTTCCGCTGGTTGGTCGCTTTCGGCCTTGACCGACTACCTGGGGGAAAAGCACCTGCTGTTGATCCTCGATAACTGCGAGCACCTGCTTGACACCTGCGCGGTGCTCGCCAGCACGTTGCTCAAGTCGTGCCCGCAGCTGCGAGTGCTGGCCACGAGCCGCCAGGCGATCGGCGTCTCCGGGGAGGTCCGGATGCGGGTGCCGTCGCTCACCCTGCCTGAGGCGGACACTCCAAAAGCCCGGCTGATACAGAATTTCGAGGCGGTAGCGCTGCTCGCCGAGCGGGCCACGGCGGTGCTGGTCAACTTTCGCGTGGATGAGAGCAACGCGGCGGACGTGCTCCGTCTGTGCCGCCGCCTGGATGGGATTCCACTGGCGCTCGAACTTGCGGCGGGGCGCCTGGAGGGCCTCAGCGTGAACGAGCTGAACCAGGCGCTGGACCGCGAGCCATCAGTGCTTGGCGGAACAGACCGCGCGGCCGATCCACGGCAACAGACGCTGGACGCGACGATTGAATGGAGCTATCGGTTGCTCGACGAGCACGAGCGCCGGCTGTGGGCACGCCTGTCGGTCTTCGCCGGGAGTTTCGACCAGGAGGCGGCGCTCCTGGTCTGTTCGGGTCCGGACCTTCCTCCGGAGCGGATTGTGGGACTGCTGGGCGCACTGGTCGAGAAGTCGCTCCTGAAGCGGGAGTTGAGCACGCGCTCGGGCCGTTATCAGCTGCTCGAGACGCTGCGCCAGCATGGGCGCCAGCGCCTTCGCGAGCTTGGCGACGAGGTCGAACTGCAGGCTCGCCACCGTGATTGGATCCTGGGGCTGGCCGGCGCTGTCGGGGCCTGGGACTCGCACCAGGCGGCGATGTTCAGCCGAATCTACGTCGAGCGGGACAACCTCTGGGCCGCACTCGACTTTTGTCTGAGGCAGCCCGGCGAAGCTGGGAAGGGCGCCGAGATCTGCCGCCACCTGTTCCCGTATTGGCTCTCTCGCGGACCGATAACCGATGCCAGGCGGGTGCTCGTCAACCTGCTCGAACGAACCCCTGATGACAGCCTTTCCCGTGCGCAACTACTCTGGGTGGCCGCAACCCTGGCCCCTGCCCAGAACGACTATGCCGGAGCCGGAGTGATGAGCGGAGAAAGTCTTCGCATCGGTCGACTGCTCGGAGACTCCGAAGTGGTTGCCTGGTCTCTTATGTATCTCGCCATCTCACGGGGGGTCGAGGGCAAAACCGCCGAGGCCGTCGAGCTCGCCGAGTCCGCACTCTCTCTGGCGAGAGAAATGCAGGTCCAACGACTCGTCCTTGGGGCGATGACCATCGTTTGCGGCATCCGGCTCGCTGTTGGTGACCTGGATGGCGTCATCAAACTGGGTGATGAGGCTGACGGGATCAGCGTGAAATTGGGTGAGCTCTGGGCCCGAGGGTACGTCCTCAATTTCCTCTCGCAGGCCAGGTGGCAACAGGGTGACCTCGAACGAGCAGAAGTCCAAGCGCAGGAGGCGGGCGCCTGCCAGCACGCGCTCGGCGATCGCCTCGGCCTTGCGATCGTCGTCGAGACTCTCGCCTGGATGTCTGCGGGGAGTTCCGCCTACGAGCGCGCGGCGACGTTGTTGGGCTGTGCCGAGCGTTTGCGCCAGTCGGTCGCCACGCCCCTGCTGGCACAGTTTCAAGCGCAACATGAGCGTTCTGCGTCGTCCGCGAAGGAACAGTTGGGGGAGCGTGCTTTCGCGGCGGCGTTCGAGCTCGGCCGAGCATTCCCGGTTGACGAGGCGGTCGCCTACGCGCTCGGCCGGAAGAATTCAGACGAACCGCAACCGGCCGCGATCCCTGAGGCGCCCATCCAACTAACCAACCGGGAACAAGAGATCGCGCGGCTCGTCGCCGAAGGACTGACCAACAAGCAGATCGCGGGCAAGCTGGTCATCTCCGAGCGGACCGCCGAATCGCACATCGTGAACATCCTGAACAAACTGGGGTTCAACTCGCGAACCCAAATCGCCTCATGGGCCTCCGCGCATCAGCCGCTCGCCGCCGCGCCCAAAGGGTAAGGTGCGCCCACAGCGCTCCGGACGCGGCTTACATGACGATCGACGAGGCCCTGGCCTACGTGCTGGAGGAGAAGGCCCCGATTCCCGCTATCCCGCGTGCGGGGGGAGGGCAGGGTGGGGGCCAGGGGCTGTGAAATCCTGGCGCGCCATGCTCAGGCGTGGCCGACAGCGTAGATGCGCCGGGCCTCTGGCAGTCCCTTCAGTGAGTGGACGCCCCGGTCCACGAACGTAATACCGGACCCGGCAACGAGATCCCTTACGGTGCCGGAGACCAGCGTCTCGTTCGCTCCGGCCATCGCAGACACTCTCGCCGCGATGTGCACTGCAATGCCGCCAATGTCGTTTGTGAGTAGCGTGATTTCACCCGCATGCATTCCGATCCGGACCGCAAGCCCAAGCTGTCGCACGTCGTCGATGATCGCCTGGGCGCAGCGGACGGCGCGAGCCGGCCCGTCGAAGGTGATGACGAATGCGTCGCCCTGGGTCTTGACCTCTCGACCGCGGAAGCGCACGATCTGCCGCCGGATCGCGCTGTCGTGGCGCGCCAGCAAATCCTTCCAGGCCTTGTCGCCGAGCGCGGTGGCTCGCGCGGTCGAGTCGACGATGTCGGTGAAGACGATTGTGGCCAGCACACGATCCGTCTCCGGGGCGTGGCGGATCCCGGTGAGGAACTCCTCGATTTCCCCGAGAATCGCCTCCCGGTCTCCCACCCAGACCAGGTGGTCGGTGCCCGGCAGTTCCACGTATTTGGCCCCGGCGATGTGCTCGGCAAGGTAGCGGCCGGCCTGCGCGTAGGTGATGCGATCGCCTGACCGCTGCAGAACCAGCGTCGGGACATGGATGCTGTCCAGGATGGGCCGGACATCGATCTGGATGTTCATGCGGTATAGGGCGAGTGCGGCCCCCGGGCTGGCACCGAGCCGGCCGTACCGGGCAAAGCGTCTTCCGAACTCCTCGTCGTGCGCCTTGCTTGGCGCGAAGTGCTCGAGGTTGAAGGGCTTCGCCGGGTCGTGAGCCTGCATCATCTGCATGGCGCGTTCATGCTGCTCAACCGTGGGAGCCCAGGGGTAGTCGGGCCTCTTGACCCAGGTCGACCATGACCCGCACAGGACTAGTGCCGTGGTTCGATCGGGGTAGGTGGCGGCGAACATCACACTCATGGGCCCGCCTTCCGAGATCCCGAGCAAGGCAGCCCGCTCGGATCCCGCGGCATCCATCACAGCGCGAACGTCGTCCATCCGTTGCTCCAGGGTCGGCAGCTCGGCCTCCGGGACCCGGTCGGACATCCCGGTCCCGCGTTTGTCGAAGAGGAGCAGGCGCGAGAAGGAGGCCAGACGAGACAAGAGCTCGGCGATATCTGGGTCGTCCCAGAGGACTTCGAGATGCGACGTCCAGCCCCAGACCACCACGAGGTCGATCGGTCCCTGGCCGACCACCTGGTAGGCGATGTTGACATCACCACTCTTCGCGTACCGGGTCGTCGCCTCCATCGAGGTCGAGTTTAGGCTGCAGGCTAGCCGGTACGAACCCTCGGACTCGAATCCGTCCGATTAGCGCTGACCTACCTGCCTGAGACGGATGTTGATTAGCTTCTTGACGAGAGCCTTTGGGAGTGGCCGCTCGATCGGAAACTGCAACGCACCCTTGGACGTCACGTACCCGGCGACCTCATCAGGTATTTCGGCTAATACGGAACCACTGTGCGGCAGGTAGCTCAGGTGGTTCTTGAACGCGGCGAATCCAGCTATGACCTTGCCCCGGAGTCGGTACGCCGGCATCCCATATGCGATGCCCTCTTCCGCTTCGGGAACGATGTTGCGAATGGTCTGCCGCAGCTGTTGCAGGGTGGTCCGTTTGGGCTCATCGAGATTCGCCAGATACTCGTCAACCTCTTGTTGCGACATGCGATCAATTCTGCGCAACCGAAACAATGGAGTCAAATGTCCGGCCCTACGACGGGATCAGTGCTGACCGAGCCTGTAGAGTCGGTAGCCCGCAAGCAGGACCCAGACAGTGGTGAGAACCGATGTGATGATTATGGTGGCAACCATTTCCCGTCCGCTTTCAGTCGCCAGGCCTCTGTTAGCAACTCCCGAACTACCCCGGCATCAGCAAGGGGCAGCGTCAGCTGGACGGCGCGGATCTGTTTCCCCCACCAGAACTCCCGGCACGCGCGCGGGTGCTCGTTCACCGCGATCCGGATCCGGTGCAGGTCGAGCATGACGTTGACGTGTTCCGGGTCCCACAGGGTCGCGAAGATTTTCCCGCCCACCCGAAAGGACGGCCGGCCGTGGTGGTCCTGCTCGGTGGCTTCGGGTAGCGTCAGCGCTATCCGGCGAACCTGGTGGACAGATGTCATGTCCTTTCCGCGCTGACTGGGGAGGGGAGGGTGGGGGCCCCTTGGCCGCGACGCGCTATCGACCTCTGCAGCATCCGATTGATGTCGCTGGGGGAGACGATGCCGACCAGCCGGCCGTTATCGACGACCAGCGTGCGACCTTCGCTGCAGCCCTCCGACACATCGAGCAGGTTGGTGGCGGGGTCGGCGGGGCTGACCTTGGACACCCGCTCGAGCGGGCAGATGATCTCGTTGATAAGGGTGGTCGTACGGGCGGTCGGTGCGACGTTCTTGAGCGCGGTCAGCGTCAAGAGCCCGCTCAGCCGGCCGGCGGCATCCTGGGTTGGAAAGGTCGAGTGCCGTGAGGCCAGGATGTAGCCATGCAGCGCCTCTTCGACCGTGATGTTGTCGGGAGCGTGGACAGGGTCGGGCGTCATCACCTCGGCGACGGTGATCCCGGAGAGCGCCTGGCGGATCAGGCCGCCGACCTCCTCGGCCCGGGCCGCGCTTAAGAGGAACCACCCAAGGAAGACCGACCAGACCGCACCGATGAAGCTGCCCGTGGCGAAGAACGTGATCAGGCCGTAGGCGATCAACAGGAACGCGAAGGCCATGCCGATGCGGGCGGCGATCCGGGTTGCTCGCAGGCGATCCCGGGTGCGCGCCCAGATCAGCGATTGCAGGATCCGCCCACCGTCCAGCGGGAAGGCGGGCAGCAGGTTGAAGACGCCGAGCAGGAAGTTGATGTAGCCGAGCCAGGACAGGGTGGCGGCCAGCAGACCTGGGTTGCTGGCCCCACCGCCGATCGCGACCGAAGCCAGGAAAAACGCTACACCCAGCAGCAGGCTCGTAAGGGGGCCCACGAACGTGATCCACGCCTGCGCGCCCGGCGACGCGCTCTCGCTGCTGAACCGGGAGACGCCGCCAAACAGCCAGAGCGTGATCCCGTCGACCCGCACGCCGCGTCGCATGGCAACGATGGAGTGAGCGAGCTCATGGGCAAGCAGGCAGGCCAGGTAGACGAAGGCCGAGATGATGCCGGCGGTCCAGTAGGCGCTGGAGGTCTGGCCGGGCGCCGCCGACGGCAGCAGGTTGGTGGCGAGGCTCGAAGCGATCAGGAAGGCAATGACGAGCAGGCTCCAGTTCAGCCCTACGTGGATGCCGGCGATGCGGCCAAGGCTCAGGTTCTCGTTCACGTCAGCCCTGGGTCAATCATGAGCCTTTCCGCTCCACATTTCCCTCCAGCTGCTGGGGGAGGGCAGCCTCAGGAGACGACGGACCGGATGTGCGCGCTTGCCTCGGGTGGTTTCGCCAGGCTGGCCAGGACGTCGAGAGCCCACCCTTCGTGGGCGATGTCGGCGCGGTCGGGCAGATGGTCCACGCTGAACCACCCCATGGCCGCCGTGTTGGTGCCCGCCGTGGGGGCGGACCCATCGCGGAGCGTGGCGGCGAAGTGAAAGACCAGGTGCCAGGCCTTGTTGCCTTCGAATGACTCGATCAACCGAAGATCGATGCGGACCGTGTCCAGGCCAACCTGGTCCTTCAGGATCCGGAGGGCAGCGTCCTCCGGGTGTTCGAGCCGGCGCAGGTAGTCGTCCGGCAAGAACCAGCCGGCCTGCTGATCGTACTTATAGGTGTCCTTGTATTTCACGAGCAGGACACGATCTCCCGAAAACAGCGCGACGTCGGCGACGAGCTTGAGGCGACCGTGCTCTTCCATTCCCTGATCTCTCGCAACTAGGAGGAGGTGCCGGGACCTGTTGGCTTGTCGGTCCGCCCGAAAGGCACCCTGGCGATGATGTCCTGGGCGAACCGCTCACTGAACCCGGAAAGAATGGCGGCTATCACACGGCAGGAGGTTTTCCGGGATGCCATCACGCGGCGGGGCGCCCGATGCGGACCTCGGCTTCGCACCGTGCGCGATCCAGTATCGGGCCCGCAACTCGGCCATCGACCAGCCGAGCTGGATCGCATCGAGAACATCCCCCGTGTCGTTTGTCGCGCTCGCCATCCCCCTCGCTCCGGCGGGCGATAGGCGCCCCCTGCTTCGACGAGGGGGGCCGCCCCTGCCCGCTGCTTCTCCGGGCTATTTCCAGCCCGGCATGATGTCCGCCGTCGTGAGCACAAAAGCGGCGATCGCACCCAGAAGCATTAACAGGCGTTGCATGGTCTTCTCCTCCCAATACGCCGAAAGGGTCGGTGGTTACAGCGCGGCCAACGTACCACCGGCCCCAATTGCTGTCAATATAGCGGTGAGTACCTGTTTAGGCGGACTAAACGAAGGGAGGGACTATGAACTCTATTGGCGAACGCCTCAAGGCCGCCCGGACCGCCCGGGGTCTGACCCAGGAGCGACTCGCCGCCGGCATCGCCACAAAGGGCTTCATCAGCCAGGTGGAGCGCAACCAGACCAACCCGTCACTGCCGCGGCTGCGCTTGCTTGCTGATCGCCTCGGTCTCCCGCTGGCCTACTTCGTGGAAGGCCCGGCCCCGGCAAATTCGGGCTACGTTATGAAGGCGGCTGAACTGGCCATCAAGGCCGGCGAACCCCGCCGAGCCCTCAGCCTCCTTGACGAAGTTGTCGAGGATGAGCTCGCTGCCGACGAGCGGGCTGATGCCCGAAGGCTGCGCGGTTTGGCGCTGCTCGGCGTGGGGCGAAGCTCGAGTGGCCTGCGCTCGCTCCAGGAGGCGGCCGCCATGGCCCCCGCCGACGACGCAGGACTGAATGCCGCCATTTATGCCGAGATCGGAGCGGCGTTTGGGGAGCAGGAGCTGTTCAATCCGTCGGTCGAGGCCAGCCTGCGAGCGCTGCAGTGGCTGGACCGAGTCCGCCATCCAGATCTCGACGTGAAGGCCAGGGTGCTGACCAACATCGCCAACGCCTGGTTCCGATTGGGAAAGACCGACCAGGCGGTCAACTACTTCGAGCAGGCCCTGGTGGCAGCAACAGACGGGGAGAACCTGCTCCGCATGGCGAACGCCCACATGGCCCTCGGCATCACGGCTCGGGCGACCGGCCAGCTACCAGCAGCGATGCGTCACTCCGACCAGGCGCTGGCGATCCATCGCCGCCTCGGGCACGAACTGATCGCCAACCGGATTCTGAACAACCTGGGCGACGTCTACTACGCCCAGGGAAACGTGAAGGAGGCCCGTCGCTTGCAGCTGCAGTGCCTCGAGCGCGGCCGCCAGACGAAGGAGCACGTCGCCGTTGCTGCAGCTGCCGCCGAGCTCGCGCGGTATGCGCTGGCCGATGGTCGATTCAACGAGGCCTTCGCAATGGCGCGTGAGGCAGGCGAGGCTGCCGCGCGGTGCGGTAACCACATCTTTCATGCCCGAGCCCTCGCGCTCGAGGGGGCGGCGGCCAGCCGCCAGGGCCGGCACGCTGCCGCCGATCGGGTATTTCGGCGCGCCTTCGACATTCTCCGGGCTCGGGGCGCGGTCGCCGAGATGGCGGAAACGTGCGCCCGATACAGCGATGTCTTGCGTGAACGTGGCGACGCCGCCGGTGCCCTGACATTCATGCGGATGGCATACGCCCGTGAGTTCGACGGTGTGACCTCCAGTCTGCGGATGGCGCGCCGACGCGAATGAACTGAGGAAGCAGGCGGGGCGAGAATGACCGAGCCGACAACGTTGAAGACCCTGCGGTTAACGCGGCGGCAGGAACAGATCCTGGCGCTGGTCGCCTCGGGTCTGTCGGATAAGGAGATTGGCTCTCGGCTCGGCGTTTCGCCCAGGACCATCCAGTCCCATTTGGACCGGCTCTTCTTACAACACGGGTTTCACAAGCGCACAGCAGCGGTTGCTGCCTGGCTCCGCAATCGCCCTGACTCGGCTCAGATGGTGCCGTAGTTTGGCTTACGTATTTTCTGGGTGGAGCGTCATGCGCCCAAACATTGTTGACGCGTGAGCGTGTCAGCGGTTAAATGTTGGACAACAGCCGACTTTCGTTCCAGGAAGGGTCAAGCAGTCTTTTAGGTTCCGCGTTTAGCCAGCCACCTAAGCTATCGTCTTGCAAACGGCGGCTGGATTGCCGGGGGGGCAATGTCTCTCGCTGCCAAGCGTCGTCGCACTAACTCCACAGGGGCCGCGGGTTTCGGGCCTGCTGCCAGCATTTCCCTGCACCTCATCGGAACATTCGACTTACGGCAAGACGACCGACCTATCGAACTACCTGCCGGCGCCCAGCGGCTGATCGCATTTCTCGGTCTGCAGAAGCGACAGATGTTGCGGGTTTACGTCGCCGGTGTCTTATGGCCCGACACTAGAGAAGTAAGAGCAATGGCGAATCTACGTTCGGCGCTATGGAGGGTTCACCAGGTCGGCTGTCCGGTCGCCGACGTCAGTGCGACGCACCTTGGCCTTGCCCGCGACGTCACGGTTGACGTCCATGAAGTCAGCAGCCAAGCTCACACTCTGATCGGGGGCTCAGTATCAGAGCCGCTCGCCCTGGATCATCAGGCGCTGTCAGTGGATATTCTCCCCGACTGGTACGACGAATGGATCATCGTCGAGCGTGAGCGGTACCGGCAGCTTCGCCTGCAGGCGCTTGAAATCCTCGCCGAGCGGGCGATGGCGGTGGGTCGGCTGGCCGAGTCGGTCGAGATAGGGCTTGCGGCGGTGGCTGTGGAGCCCTTGCGTGAGAGCGCGCAGCGGCAGCTGGTAAAGGCCCATTTAGCTAATGGAAATGTTGCCGCAGCACTCCGCCAATACCACTCATACCGACAACTGCTCTACGATGAGTTAGGTCTGCAACCATCCCCTTTGATGAGAGAACTCATAGACGGTCTGGCGACGCAGCCATAACAGACGGCGTCTATTATGCGTGGATATGACAACTTTGCCTCAAGACCGAACAGCGGTATTTGTTGTGCGCGCGTGGTTAGAGGACGCTGGAAGTGGTCGAACACTTCGCACTCGCATTACTAAGGTTCGGGACATTGCAGCACCTGAAACCGTTGTGGCAACCACGTCAAGTATCGATAACGTCTGTTCAATAATCAGACAGGGTCTTGAGGAGTTCGTGGCCACGGCCTGACGGCAGACGAAGTCGTCCTAACTGTCAAGACGGTAAATGATCACGCGGTGATTGCTGCCAGAGTCGGTCGCAGTTGTCCCTTGTCATCGAACGGCTGACCAAGTCGACTGCTGGGGTCGCGACCAAGAGCTCGAATGACTGCAGGAACGTAATCGTGGCAAAACATGTCCTGCACAGCGGAGTCACAAATCTCGGAATCGCGAAACAGCTGAGGGTACACGTTGTTTTCGAGGAGGAGGAGCCTCACGCCGCGAGCGGAGTAGCCGACCAGGACATCCACGCCCCAGACCATCACGCGGTTATGTGGATTGGGGTTTGCGTATTGCGCTCCCATCGCCCTGACCCACCAGAAATGGGCTCGTACCAGCTCTGCGAGCAGCTCGTCCAGGCGATCGAGAATGTCCAATTTGATGCGCCCGGGGATCTCCTCCATTAGATGGAGCGGCATTATTTCGACTGGAAGGCCAAGATGCCGCTGGTACGTGAGGTTGGCGATCTCAGCCTCCTGGCGGCCCCGTCGATAGGGAACGCCGGCCCTTCGGACCAGCACGAGTGGAAGCCTCTTGGAGTTCATTTCGCTGTCAACATCGATCAAGACGTAGCAGCGCAGGTCGATTTTGTGTCCCCTGACCAGGAACGGGGCCGGCATCAATTCCTGCACGACCACGTAGACATTTGGTTCGGTCGCGACCGCTGGGCTGTCGGGCCTTACCACTGTCAGACCCTCCCCCTGGGTGCCGTCGGCCGGCTTGACGATACAGTCGACACCACGCCGCGCAAAGTGCTTCAGTATGGTCGGAAGCTGCGGCGGAGCGGCGATGATGGTTTCGGGACGAGCCACCCGACGCCCGGTCGCGCGCGTATACGCCCTAAGCATGAGCTCTAGGTGGTCTTTGATCGCCCACCAGCCTTGGAGCCCGACGCCATTGGTTACCACTCCTCGTTCAGATGCCGCGTGGAGGATCCGCTGGACGACACCGCGATGATCCATGTCGCCATTCGAATACCCAATCCGGGTAAGGCGCTCGAGCGCAGCCCGCGCCGCCGGCGCCATCGGCACTAGTCGCCCCGATGTTGATGTGCCGTAGAAGAACAACGCGTCGGCCGGTCGGGCCGAGTCGCCCGGTGCGCGACCGAGGGCGGCCCCTTGCGCCGAAACCGAGATCAGGTCGCCGCCGAGCCGCACAGCGTCGGACTCGAGGTGCACCTGATGCCAGGGGCAGATGACGACATCCGCTGCCGGATGACGGGCGATGGCCGTGGCGATTCGCACCGAGCTCGCTCGCGGCCGAAGTTCGGTTTCGACCACGGCTACTAACAGCTTCCGAGAACGAGATGCAAGGTGGATGCCCTCGGTTTCGAGCGGTCGGCCACTGGTGTGGGTCATGCTGGGTTCAGCAAGCGACCTGTCGATCGGCAGTGAAGACTCGCCAAGAACAGCCTTCCTGACTGGCCCCGTTGCTTCGGCGGTCAAGGTGCGAACTTCTGGGAGGGCGTAAAGGTACAAGGCCGTTAGTGACGACTGTGCGTAAATCATGAGCCGTTGCCCACTCATGCTTTGTGCGGCCACCCACGAGAGCCGCCCGTTTGGGAGAACGGCGGTGTGTCCGGTCGACTGCGGGATCCCGATTTGCGTTTGGCGCGGGGTCCGCAGCACAAGCTCAGGGTGCCGGAGAATGGTCGCGGGGATAACCCCCCTCCGCTCGTCCCGAAGGAGGGCCATCAGTAGGCCGCTGATGACGGGGACGGCGCAAGCCGCGACGTTTTCCTCGAGCGCGTGCGGGACGCTAAGTCGCACTACACTATCCTCGCCTTCGATCCAGATCGGCTCCCCACCCGCTCTACCAATGAGGATGAGAAGCGACGGACCGATCAGCTCTGCTACTGCACTGAGGGTCCTTGCAGCCATCGGCACACCGGTCTCGAGGTACAGGTCCATCGTCTCCGTGGCGACCTCGGCCTCTGTGAGCGCTGCCGCCACCCGCTGGCGCCATCGGTACAAATCCTTGAGACACGACGTCATGCCGCGTTGGTTCAAGCCGCGGGGCCCGACCTCAAGAATGGTTTCCGACGCGCCGACTACCGCCTGCACCGTGTCGGGAGCGTTCGACTCAAGCAGTAAAGCCCGGACGTTTGCCAGCAACTCTTGCCCCCGAACCTCATTCCATTCACTCAGTTTCCACCGAGCACGAAGTGTCATTGCCATCGGCATCGACCGTCGCTAACCGTGTCCGGCCAGTCGCTGCACACCGCGTGCGAGCGTGCCTCCGGTTCCCGCCACATAACACAGCGTCGCCAGGCCGATGGTTTCCCCCTGTGTGTGGACGACCGGACGCCGGTGGGGAGTCTTACGCCCACGCAGAATCGCGAACCCACGCCGGGGTATTCTGAGCGGGACGCCGCCGGGTGGGGCACCCCCGGTGGCTTTTGCCCTCGCCACCAGCTGTTCCAGCGTCATGCCTCTCATCTGGGGGTACACCAGCAGCGGGGGAACGGATCCAATGACGCTGACCAACAAGACCAGCTGGCATCCTGGAACTTCCGTATGGAGGCCCACGCGACTCCCGTCCCTGTAATACATGAACGACGCTTGCGACGGCCTCATCGGTTGGCCGGCGATTGCTTGGACCAATCGCAGCGTTTGAGGATGACGATGCAAGTAGTTGAGATATCGGCCTGGCCGGCTGGACCTGAAGCGCATTGGGCTTGCGAAATACTTTCCCTCACGCGAGATGCCGAACCACGTCGATACGGTTCGAGTCGCGCTTGCTTGCTGCCGCTGGGCTTCGTTGGTGATGTGACGAGCCACTTCATCGGTCAGGACGTTGGTCAGCGAATAGTAGCCGTACCTAGCCAGTTGCTCACGAATCGCCGGTGCCAACAGCGTTGCTCCGGTCTTCAAAGCCGGGGCGGTGATCGGCGGGCGTTGACTCCTCGCCGTGATGCGTCGTTCCACATCAGCCATGTTCACGACCTCCTTTTAGCTCTGCCGTAGATGGACCGAGTCGAGGCGGCACCGGACCGCGCTTGGTAGATAATTTGAGAGCAGCATTGCCGCCATGGCACGATCACAGCTCGCCGCGTTTCGCAGTAGCTGTGGCCGTGTGTTGTTTTCCAGCAGCAGGAGGGCGATCCCCTGGCGGCTGCGTGAGATGCCGACATCGATTCCCCAGACGAGCACCCGCCGTGGCACGATCCACTCTGGGTGGCTGGCCCGGATAGACCGCGCCCAGAAGAAGTAGGCATCAACGAGGTCTGCGGCCAGTGTTTCGAGGCCACGCATGATGGCCCGTCGAGTCGGCTCCGGGATTCCGATCATCTGATCGATGGGCAGGATTGACGAATGCAATCCGCGCTGGCGCTGGTACGTGAGATTGTTGATCTCTGCATCATCGTCACCGCGGACATACGTGGTCCCGGCGCGTCGAACTAGTACTGGAGCAATCAACTTGCATCGCTCCCGGCTGTCGACGTCAATCAAGACATGGCAGCGGAGGTCGATCTTCCGACTGCCGAGAAGGACTGGACGAGGGACCAGCTGCTGGACGACGAATTGCTTCGCGTCGGAGATCGGTTGCCACGGGGAGTCCGGTCTCAACGCTTGTGAGCCGGCCCCCCACGCGCCGAACGCAGGCTTAACAATGCAATCGATCCCGCGCCGCGCGAAGCTCTTTAGTACGGTCGGCAGCTGCGCTCGTTCCGCGATCAACGTCTCGGGGCGAGACAATCGACGTCCGGTTCCCCGAGAGTAGCTTCGGAGCCGGAGTTCGAGCTCATGCTTGGGGCCCCAGAGCCTTGGCCCAATCGCATTGGTGACCACGCACCGACGCGAGGCCTCGGCCATCAAGCGGTCAACGAGGAAGTAGCGCGATACGTTGTCGGTTTGGACCCCAAGCGACGCAAGTTTTTGAAGAGCATTGCGCTCTGCCGGGTACGTCCCGGCGAGCTCACCACCGGACGCACCGACGAAGAAGAGCATGTCGACCTCCCTCGCCTGTGTTCGGGGGATAAGCGCGGGGTCGACACCGGTCGGTGTGACGCGTCGAACCGGTCCAGTGATGTACACGGCACGATCGCAGAACTCCAGACCGTACCAGGGACAGAGCACGACCTCGACTGAGAATTGCCTGGCCATGGCACGAGCCGTCCATACGTCAGCGGGTACGGGCTCTGGACCTGTCTGAATAACGGCCAGGATCAGGTGCCGGGCTAGAGTCGAGCGGGTTACGACATCGCTCCGACCGTCGTCGCCTGAAGCCCGCATCGCGGCCAGAGCCGCCAGTGCGCCTTTGCCCATCTCGGCGTGGCTGTTTTCGAGGGACAAACCGGTTTCCCCGGTGACGGCCCTCCTGACACGAGATCTGAGCCTGGCGGGAAGCAGTCGTTGCACGTCGGGCTCGGCATACAGGTAAAGAACCGTCAGTGACTGCTGGGCGTAGACCTTCACCAATCTGCCGTCGGCCGTGACACCGCTCAGTCGCGTTTCACGGCCGTCCGTCAGGACCGGCTCCTCCGCTTTCCGTCGTTGCGGCAGCGACAGGGACCGGCTGGCGGCGACGACCAGGTCGGGATGCCGGATCAGACTTCGGGGCCAGATCCCGCGCCCTCCATCGCGAAGCAAGGCGGTGAGCATGCCGGTCATGATCGGAATGGTCAACCGAGCTGCTGAGGGGTTCAGCAGGTATGGAATGCTCACGTGGATCACATCCGACTCTAACCTGAGTCGAAGCCGCCCGCCCGCTGGGCGCCCCAGAAGGAGCAACAGTGACGGCGCCATCAGCTCGGTCACGGCGCGCAGCATCGCCCAGTCCGGGCGCAGCCCGCTCATAAAGAAGAACAGGTGCGTGGTCGCGGGATGCGTTGATGGCTGTGGCAGGTTACGGTCAACCTCGCGAGACCAGCGAATCAACGCGTCGAGACCGATGCCTATCTCGGTCTCCCGGAGCTCAAATGGGCCCGACTGAAGGCGGAGCGTGAAACGGTCTAAGGCCAGCTGGACGGGATTTGGGGCATGCGATGAGCCGCGAATGGCGGCCACCAGCGATTTGGGCAACCCCGGTGACTCTGATTGGGTACGTTGCCGCAGGTCCCAACGTACCTCCAATTGCAGAGCGTGGATGCTCACCCGCTCATTCCCGCATGCCCCTCGGCTTTGATGTTCTCAGGGCCGGAGTCCACCACCCCCTTGCCGGCGCAGGGGCCAAACGCCCGGCCGGCGGCGCTTCTTGATCAACTCGCCCGGTGGCTCCACCGGCGGCGTGACCGGAGGCTCAACGGGGGGCTCGACCGGAGGTGCGACCGGTGGCTCGACCGGCGGCTCGACCGGAGGTGCGACCGGCGGCTCGACGGGCGGCTCGACGGGCGGCTCGACCGGCGGTGCGACCGGCGGCTCAACGGGTGGCTCGACCGGAGGTGCGACCGGTGGCTCGACGGGCGGTTCGACCGGTGGCTCAACGGGCGGCTCGACCGGCGGCTCGACCGGGGGTTCGACTGGCGGTTCGACTGGCGGTTCGACCGGTGGCTCGACGGGCGGTTCGACCGGAGGCTCGACGGGCGGTTCGACCGGAGGCTCGACCGGGGGTTCGACCGGGGGTTCGACCGGGGGTTCGACCGGGGGCTCGACGGGTGGCTTGACAGGAGGTTTCACCGGTGGCTTGACGGGAGGTTTCACCGGTGGCTGGACCGGCGGTTTCACCGGCGGTTTGACGGGAGGTTTGACAGGAGGTTTCACTGGTGGCTTGACGGGGGGTTTCACCGGTGGCTTGACCGGCGGCTTGACCGGCGGCTTGACCGGGGGTTTCACCGGTGGCTTGACCGGAGGCTTGACCGGAGGCTTGACAGGAGGGCCACCACCGCCCTTTAGGACATTCAACAACCCGACCCCGCGGGGACTCCCCAGGCCGGTACATGCATCCCAGCCCAGCCGTGCTCGATAGGCACCGTTGTTGCCCTTGGTGATGTCGCGGAATCCGGGGCGAGGCGCCTTAAGCCCGTAGACGAGCGGGTTGAAGAAGCCCGCGCTCGTGCCGAGACTCTGATTGATGCGAGCGATCAGGCCAGCCCACAATGGGGCGACGGCGCTGGTCCCGCCGACAACACTGTCTACACCGTCGACGCGGACTTTGTACCCGGTGGCTGGATCAGCATTGCCCGACACGTCGGGTACACCTCGCCCGATCTTGTGTCCAGGATTCACCGAGGGCGGCACGTTTGCTGTTGCCTGCCAGGCCGGGAGACCAAACGTCGTGCTTACGCCGCCGCCGGTTGCGCCGGATCCAGCACCCGCGTTCCAGACGACTTCGCTCTGAATCGTAGTGCCGCTCCGAAGCAAGGTGGTCCCGCCGCAACCGAACACATGCGGACTGGATGCCGGGAAGTCGGCATGGGCAAGCCCATCGCCGATGGCGTCCCCCGACCCGTTGTCGCCGGCGGCGCAGAAAATGCTGACGCCCAGCGCGGCTGCCGCCTGAAAGGCCTGGTCGTACGCCTTCAGAGACTGGGCTGTCCAGCCCGACTCTGCCTGTCCCCAGCTGATTGAAACGATCGACGGCTTATTGGTTGCGTCATGAACGGCCGTGGTGATGGCGTCGAGGAATCCCTGGTCTGTGTTCGGGGCGAAATAGACCGCGATTTTCGCTTTCGGGGCGACGGCACCCGCCACCTCGATATCGAGCATGACTTCACTGTCGGGCCCACCCGGATTTCCGGTGGGCTTATTTGCTCCTCCGTCTACCGAAATCGGGACGACGGTTGGGGCCTGCAGGCCCAGTTTTTTGAAGTAGGCGGTGAGATCAGCGGCCCGGTATCCTCCTCCCAATTCGATGATCGCGATGGTTTGGCCCTGCCCGGTGCCGACTGGAAAGTTGTAGAGCTTCGCAACTTCAGTCGGGTAGTAGGAGACGCCGGGGGCACGAGGGAAGACCCACTTCCCGCGGCGGCGTGGTCGTGGCACCCTAGCAATCACGCGGTAGTGCGGCCTGGCCGCTGGCCGATTGTCCAGGCCCAGGACAGCGACGACAACATCTGCCAGCCCGGCCGGCAGATATATCTGACCGGTGCGGCCGCGGTAAATCCGGCCATCCGGTAGCTGGTAAAGAACGAGTGGGGTCTGGAACGCATCGATCATGGCGCTGATCGGCCCGGACAGCACGACGGTGCGACGCGCGATGCTCCGTTGGACAACGGTTAGACCGAAGCGGTGTGCGAACCGTTCGACGCGGAGGATATCCCCCGGGTGGGCGCCGTAGTTCGTCGCATATTCCTGGCGGGTTAGATACCGGCGGAAGCGGGGTCGCCTCGCACCGATCGCCGAGACTGATGGCAGCCCCTCACTGGTACGGGGCCGCAGGACAAGCGAAACGCTAATAACGTTTTGTAGTCGGGGAGTACCGACCACGCGAGCGCCTGGTACAGCGAGACTGCCGCTGCCAGTCAGGGGGACAAAGCGTGTTCTCAACGGTGGCATTCCGACCCTCCTACACCCGGCTTCCTTCGGGCGACACAGCCGCGCCGACGCAGAACTCCGGCCGCCCTCGTTGGGCAGCCCGGTGACGCAGAGCTTGCAAGCACCGCCGTCACCGGTGCGTCAGAGAGCCGTTGCGGGCCCGTTTTCTATCCGTCACGAAACGCAATACGACGCGAGAGCGAGGTGTAGCGTGACGGCTGATTGACAGAGCGGTGACGTCGGACCTGTTAGCAGTGCTGTTAAAAGCGCGAGAGTTCCGTCGAACGTCGGGATGCTTGCTGGAGGAAGAAGACATGGCAGAGGACGTCCAGGGACCGATGGACCGAGCGAGAAACGAGATGGAAGTACTCCGCTCGATCGAGCAGAGGCTAGTGGCGGCGGCGTATCAGGGACATGTCGCGGTCCGAGCCTATGGACTCGAGGAGTCCCAAATAGCCGCGCGTAAGCAATTTGTTAAAGCCCGAGGCGCGACCGAGATCGATGCCGCGATGCGCCAGCGCGGCCTTCTCCGCATGGCCAACCGCGCTCGTACCTACGCGCCCTTCAGCAAGGTTTTGGGGCGCCCACAAATAATTTGCGTCGTTCCGTACAGTTCCCCCGATCCCAATGCCAAGGTCGTAGGGGCGGTCGGATTTTCAGAGGGCGAACCGGCGAGTGGTGTGGTCGTTGAGCTGGCGGGCACAAAGATCGTGAACTTCGTCACGATCGACTTCATGCAAGGCAAGCTGGCGGTTAGGCGTTTTGCCGCCCAAGACTTGACCAAACACGGGCCCGGGCGGCTGGTGGAGCGGAAAGTGCGGGAGCCTGGGCCGCGAAACATTACGATCGATATCTCGAGCAGCATCTCCAACGATGCGTTGCGAGCTTTGCTGGTAGATCAGTACTCGGCTGCCGTCCACACACCAGACCAGATTGCACAGTTCCTTCACAATGCCCCGGTCGTCAGCTCGATTGCCGAACTTCAGTTCATGCGGTTGCAAGGGTTGACGTCGTCCCCGGGGACATCTTGCTGCTGCTGCTGTTGCTGCTGCTGGGGTAGTTGTAGTTCCTGCTCGGCGGTATCAAACACGTGGGTAAATCCGAGCTACTACTCGGGCCACGTGGCCTGATCTCACTGACGTGCGGCGGCGCCGATGCTGAAGCTCGCTGACCGATTTCACGCGGTCCGGCTCGCCTCAAATGACTATCAGTTGCTTTCGCTAACCGAAAGCGTTCGCATCAAGGGGAGCAACGGCGCCGATGGCGTTCTCGACCTGATTTTCCCCCTTCTGCGCTCGGGAAAATCACTGAAAGGAATTCTGAAAAGAGTTGGCGAAGGCCACCGCCAGGCAACGCTTGACCTGGTTCACGATCTCGAGGAACGCGGACTGATCGAACGCTCGCGTGGACGGAGAGACCTGTTTTCGGCGGCCGAGATGGACGCCTACGGCGAGCAGGTGACGTTCCTCTCTCATTTCACCCCGATGGGCGCGGCGGTTCCCTCCATCCCCCAAACTCGATCCGCGACAGCCTTTGCCTTGCAGCGCAGATTGAGGGACGCCACGGTCCTGCTTGTCGGGCTGGGACGACTCGGGTCGAGGCTGGCCCAGGCTCTCGCGGCAATCGGGGTGGGCCACATCGTGGGAAGCGATAACGGCCGGGTCACAGCTCGCGACCTCGTCAGTACGCCATACACAGCGGCCCACCTGGGGGCCGTCCGCGCGCTGGCTCTACAGTCTCAGTTCGCAGAACGCAACAGTCTGGTCCAGTTTGCGGTCGCCGACGCTGACGCAACCAACAATGCACCGGCGCTTCCCGCGAACGTGGACCTCGTCGTGCTCTGCGAAGATGTCTTTGACCCGATTCGTTACCGCGATTTCAACCGTCTCTGCCTTCGGCAGCACGTGAGATGGACGAGTTGTCGGACCCTCGGATTCCGCATCGAACTCGGCCCTACCGTACTTCCACATGAGACCGCCTGTTTCCGGTGCTACGAGTTGCGCAAGATGGGCAACACGCTCATCGATACCGACCAATGGCCGATGACGGATCGGTATGACGTCGATCAAAGGCTCGGACCCATCAGCCTGAACGCCACCCTCGGGGACCAACTGATGGTGGTCGAGGTGTTAAAGCTCCTGACCGGCTTTAGCCGGCCCTTGACGCACGGCGCCGTGTTGACGTTCGAACTCCTCAGCTATGAGATGCGACAGCATCCGGTTTTGAGAGTCCCGCGGTGTTCCGATTGCGGGCGTGCGCAGCAAGGCCGACCAAGCATCAATACCTGGCTTTTGGATGAGACGCCGGATTGACGCGAACGCCTAACCGAGTCAACCCGAAGCGAGCCATCGACAGCGAGACGGGAATTATTCGTTGGTTGTCTGAAATCCCGGTCGAGCCCGGTGAGCCGGAAATATTCAACTATGCGGCCAAGATGGCCGACACGGGCAAATACCTCCCCCTCCGATGCGTCGACAACAATGGCGGCGCCGGCTTGACCCGCGAACACGCGTACCTTGCCGCCGTTGGGGAAGCCCTGGAACGATATTGCTGCAGCATTTACTTCAAGGACGACCTTCGGCTAGGGTCCTATGGCCAGGTCAGCCAGGTTGCCCGTGCGCTGCACCCAAAAGAGGTGGCCCTCTTCCACGCTGAGCAGCGTTCGCACGTCCGCTACGACTGGTTTACCGAAGAGACCCAGCTGTGCTGGACATGGGGAGTAGCCGTGACGAAAAAGGAACCGATGCTGCTACCGGCCTGCATGTGCTACATCCCTTACTTTCCCTTTTTTCGGGATGAAGGCGAACGCACCATCGCGCCAAGCATTTCGACTGGTCAGGCGACCGGGAGTTCCTGGGGTGACGCCTTACTCCGCGGCCTGTTTGAAATCGTCGAGCGTGACGCCTTTAGCATCACCTGGCTGAATCAACTCGGCGTCCCGCAAATCGACATTCAGTCGAGCGAAGTCGTGGGGCGTGCGTTCGAGGAGCATTTTGCACGCCCCTATTTGCAGTACAGCCTGCACTCGCTGGCGACGGACTTTGGCATCCCCAGCATTCTGTGCATCGTGGTCGACACGAGCAGGCAACCGCCGATGATCTGCTCCGGCGGCGCTTCTCACCTCGACCCTGAACGTGCGGCGCTAAAGGCCCTCGTCGAAGCCGCACAGACCAGGGAGTGGGCAAAGTTCATGGGCAGGTCCGGGGAACTGCTGATGATTGATAGCGACTACGGCAATATCACCGACTTCGAACAGCACGTCTTCCTTTACGGGTATGGCGACATGCTGCCTTCGATTCGATTCCTACTTGACGGCGTGGACCGCATTTCGTTCATGGACATTCCGAACCGCTCCACGGGAAACCGGCGTGCCGATTTAGCCCTGTCGCTGAACCTGGTCGAGTCACAAGGATGCGAAGTGTTGGCCGTCGATTTGACCACCGACGATGTGGGCGAGCTCGGCTTCCGAGTCGTGAAGACGTTCGTACCACTGGCCCAGTCCCTCGAAGGCGACCATACCCATCGCTTCCTGGGCGGCAGCCGGCTGCGCGAGGTTCCGCGAAAGCTGGGCTACCCAGCTAAAGGCGATCTAGCCTCCTTCAATCCCGATCCCCACCCGTATCCCTGAGAAGGAAGGTCGCATGTCAGCCGATCCAATATTGGACGCCAACGAGGACGGTGGCGCAAGTGAGCTCTTTCACGAGAACTCGAAGCAGCGCCGCTCAGACCTCGTCTTCATAGAACGCATCATCGCGGCTTCGGCGAGCCCGTACGTTCACCAGTTGTTGACCCGGGGGCATAAGCGGTACCCGTCGGCTCCCACCGTGTCCCTCCCCATGGACTTCCCCCGCGCCGAGCGTGATTTCGACGAAGCGATGTTGACCCGAAGATCGATCCGGACGTTTACCAGAGGGTCGCTGAGCCTTGGCGAGGTGGCCAAGTTGCTGCATTTCGCGGCTGGCATAACGGGGTGGATCACCGTCGACGGCGCTCGAGAACAGCCTCTCCGGGCCTCACCGTCCGCGGGCGCCCTGTATCCGGTCGAGCTGTATTTGCTAGCCGTGGAGGTGCAAGGACTCGAACGGGGCACTTACCACTACGACTCGTTCCGGGGGCGGTTGGAGGTTCTGTCCACGTCGAGCCCGCTTGCGGCACTTCGTCGGATCACCTTTCTCGACGAACTGGCGGGGGCCGGAGCCGTCGTTGCAATGACCGGAATCTCGGCAAAGAGCCGCCTCAAGTACGGTGAGCGCGGATATCGATTCACGCTTTTCGAAGCCGGACACATCGCCCAAAATCTCTTGCTGACGGCGCACTCCCTGGGCCTGGCAGCATTTGCGGTCGGAGGCTTCGTCGACGATGAACTGGACGCCCTGCTTAACGTCGACGGCGTTGAGGAGGTTTCGCTTTACCTCGTTGCAGTGGGCCGAGGCGATGGACCAGTAGCTCCGGAAGGAGCCGGCTAGGGCGCCTGCGCGCGCCTCGCCCTCAGCTGGCGACTAGCGTCGCCGAGCGAGTCTCGTATCCCTGTTGCTTCATCCATTCGTCGTTGAAGATGCTCGATCGATAGTTCGCACCGTGGTCCGGGCAGATACAGACTGCCGTGGATATCTCTGAGTGCAGCTGCAGATAAGCGACGCATGCGGCGACGGCGGCCCCGGCTGACCCCCCGACCTCAATGCCCGTGGATCGACGGAGATCGCGACAATAATCAAAGGCCTCCTGGCCACCGACTCTCACAACATCGTCATAGAGATCCAGACTCAGGAATTCCGACCTGCGGCTCGAACCGAGCCCGTTGACGGCGCGTGGTCCGAGGCAACCGCCAAACAGCGAAGATCCTTCGCCGTCGACCGCGATGACCCTCGTCTGTGGGCTGTGACGCTTCAGGAAGGCCCCCAGCCCAGCTAGCGTTCCGCCCGTCGATGCAGGGACGAAGACGGCCTGGAGTGGTGGCGTGACCTGCCGTAGCAGCTCGGGGCCGGTCTCGAGGTAATGGGCGCGAGGGTTGTCCCGATTGGAGTATTGATTGACCCACACCGCGCCTTCGGTCTGAGCGATCTCGCGTGCTCGACCAATACGCGTAAGCAGCCACCCTCCAGCAGTGTCCCTCTCCTGGACAATCTCTACGTGCGCGTCCAGATCCTTGAGCCGCTGTGCATTCTCGCTGGTCAGTTTGGGATCACTCACGGCAATGAACCGAAAGCCCTGGGCTCGGGCAAGCCAGGCCAAGGCGATGCCGAAATTGCCTGATGTCGAGTCGACGAGGGTGGCTCCGCGAGGAAGTTGCTGGCGGCCGCGAAGCTGGTCGATCATGAACCGTGCGATCCGATCCTTCAGCGAGCCGCCCGGGTTTGCGCCTTCCAACTTAAGCAGGATCCAGCGCGCCTCCGGAATCAGGACCTTCACCGGGACTAACGGAGTGCCGCCAATCTGCGGAAGTAGGGCGAGAAGCTCTGCCCGGCTGCATTGAGCGAGGTCGACTGGGCCCGCCAATGACCGACTCACCACCATCATGCGGACAGCACAGCAGAGACCCGTATTCGACGCATCTTCCGCGCGTCCCGAGGACGTCACGGCAACGTCACCATGGCCCGCGCGACGACGACATTGACATTGAGAATCGACGGCAGTAGCATCCGACCCGCAATGTTGGATTCCGATCCCCTGGCGCGCCGCGCGGAGCTCGAGCCGGCCCTGCGGCTCGCCGCCGACTCGGCCATGCGCTTCCTTTCCGGCATCGACCGTGACCCGGTTCGCCTTGCCGGCGCCGACTCGACCGCGACCGCCTTCGACGTCCCTCTTCCGGAGAATGGCGTTGGCGCTGTTGCGGTGCTGAACGAGCTCGCCGAAATCGGCTCGGTGGCGGCCTTACGCTCCGCCGGGCCGCGCTTCTTCCACTGGGCGACCGGCGGAAGCACGGCGGCGGCACTGGGCGCTGATTGGCTGACCTCAGCCTTCGATCAGAACGCGCGATTCTGGGCCAATTCACCGCTTGCGTGTCAGCTCGAGGAGGTCAGCCTGAATTGGCTCAAGGATCTCCTCAGACTCCCGGCGCAATGGGCCGGAGTTCTGACGTCAGGCGCGACGATGGCAACGTACGCTGGACTAGCAGCGAGTCGACGCTGGTGGGGCGCCCGACATGGGGTTGACGTCGACGAGGATGGACTGGCTGGCCTTGAGCCCGTCCCCATCTTTACTAGCGGATGGATCCACCCGACGACCATCAAGGTTCTGGCAATGCTCGGTGTCGGGAGACGGCGAATCACCATCCTGGCGCGCGATGGAACGGGCGCCCTTGATATCGAGCGGTTGCAGGCCGCGCTCAAGGCCTTAGGAGGGGAACCGGCGATCGTCATTGCGAACGCCGGCGAAGTCAACACCGGACTCTTCGATCCCATCCGAGAGATGGCGGATCTATGCCAGCGCCACGGGGCATGGCTGCATGTGGACGGTGCGTTTGGCCTCTTCGCGCGACTGACTCCACGGGCGGCACTGCTGACTGACGGAATCGAGGAAGCCGATTCAGTGGCGTCCGATTGCCACAAGTGGCTGAACGTGCCATATGACTGCGGTTTCGTGTTTGTCCGTCAGGCGGAGTTTCTGGAGGGAGCTTTCCGCGTCGGCCACGCCTTCATCGGTGAGACCAGGCTTGACTTCTCGTCGCGGTCCCCGGAAAACTCCAGGCGTGCCCGTGCGCTCACGGTTTGGGCAACGCTCAAGGCGTACGGTCGGAACGGCTATCGCACGATGGTCGAGCGCCATCTCGAACTCGCGCAGCATCTTGCTATACAGGTCGACGCCGCACCGGACATGGAGCGATTAGCCCCGACGCCGCTCAACGCCGTCCTGTTTCGCTACAAGCCGAGCGGTGTACAGGAATCCCGTCTCGACGAGCTCAACACACGTGTCGGCGAAGCGATTATGGACGACGGCAGGGTGTATATCGGCTCCACGACCAGTTTCGGCGGACCGATCGGGTTCCGGCCCGTCATCCTCAACTGGCGCACCACCGAAGCTGACGTCAACCTGATTCTCGATGTGGTACGGCAAGTCGGAACACGGGTGGCCGGGATGTATCTCCAAGAGACATAGCCGTCGCGGCTCGCGACGGAACGGCCGAATGTTGACAGGTGGCGGGGCCACTGCTAGATTGGCCACACAAACGCGGGAGAGTCGGATTCTGGGGAGGCAATCGGATCGAGTGGCCCCCGACATCATGGCCATCTCGGGGTCATTGGGCATCGGGTTAGTTTGGGGCTGGCTCGTTGCCACGCGTCTGCGCGGGCTCCATCGGCCGATCCATTCGTGGTTCAGAGTGTTCGCAGCCAGCGCTGTGGTCGCGGCTAGCGTGGAGTTATTCAGCGGGTGGATTTCTGTATTTGTCTGCGCGGTTGCCGCTACTTTGGCCGCCGGGGCTCACGCAATCTGGCAGAACAGTTTGGCCCGTGAAACGGGAAGGGGGTGACGTCTCGTGACGGATGCTTTGACTCTATGGGGTGCCGGAGCTTTTGGTGTCGTGATCGGGTGGTTCGTCTACTACATCAACCGTTATCGCAGCGGAGACATCCAACTTTCCGACATTGTGACGTTGATTGGCGCGCTCGGTGGGGCCGCGGTGCTTGCCTTATTCAAGCCCGGCACAAATCTCTTCGGCGCATATGGGGTTGGGCTTGCAATAGGATTTTTCGCCTACTTCGTTTTTCTCCTGATATTTGTCGCGATCTCGCAAAGGAAGTATGGGGACTTCAACTGGGAATGGTTCCTCGATGGCAGGCGTAAGGAACCTGAGCCGCCCTGGGCGATCCCGTATGGCGCGCGCCCGCCGTTCTATCGGATAGGCCTGGCCCCGAGCAGCGCCAAGGATAGAGGCGGCACCGGTGAAATCGATACAACGTGCGGCAATAGCGACGCAGGATTATGGCAAAGTGTCGACGGGCAGGACATTGCAGTGAGAATAACCATCAAGAACACTGGGAAATGCATGATTGTCGGGGTCCCCTCCGACAGCAAAGGCTTGCAAAAAGGTTTGGCAACCGCGCGCCCGGGGACATCAGCCACGGTGGCGGTCAGTAGCGCTTCGAAGGTCGAGTTCGCGTGTCAGGGCATTGCGGCCGCCGGATCCTGTACAGGCACCTGGACCGTAGACCCGATCTTGTGAGGGCCGAGCGAATCATGCCGGGAGGAGTCCGGAGCCAGCCGCGCAGCCGGCGATCAACGTGACCGGCAGCAGAACGATGGCGGCCATGCACCAGAAGGGTGGACCGTGCCGTTCGGGGTCCGGTGCCGGGATCATGGCCGCGACGATCGCGCTCGCTAGCAGCCAGCCATAGAGCAGGAAGCCGAAGAAGAGGGAGGCCGTCGCGCCGGCGTCGCGTGCGCGTGGTCCGAAGGCGATGAGGGAGAGGAGGCTGCCCGCCGTGAGCGCCAGGCCGATCAGGCCGCTCCCGATGCCGAGTTGGAGCCGGCGCGGATGTCCGCGCATGCGAAGGATGATGGCGGCCCAGCCGCCGGCGACCACGGCAGGGCCGACGCCGAATGGAATGATCAGCGCGCCGTTGCCCGAGAGCGACCAGCCGTCGCCAGAGATGCGCGAGCGGGTGAGCACAAAGGTCAGGAGCCAGAGAAGAACGCCGGCGAGCGCGCCCGCCAGCGCAATGAGTCCGGTGAAGGTTGGATCGCGCTTGGGGTCGCCAATCGACCCGGCCATTGAGCAGCATGCTACAGCGCCTCCACCCTACCCTCCCCCGCAAACGGGGGAGGGAGATTTTCTCTTAACGGATTTCTAGGCTCCTCTTACGCCCATCTCACTCCGGTTGAGCACCATGGAAATGTGATCGACGCCGTTGCAGACTGGTACGAAGACAGCAGTGACGTACTGCTGATCGCCGGCGACACCGACATCGCCGAGATGTACCGGATGAAGCTGGAGATGGACGGCTACCGCGTGAGCACGATCGCCGACGTTGGTGACTCCACGGCACACGCAGCTGGCTGGAGACCCGACATGGTGTTGCTCGACGTGGGTGCTGGGAGCGGAGCCCAATTTCGCGACCTCCAGCGCCTCCGCGCGGATCCTCTGCTATCGGGCGTTCCCGTACTCCTCGTGTCCAGCCGATCCGAAGAAGAATTGCGGCAACGAGGTTTTACGCTCGGGCCGACCGACTACCTGCTCCGCTCCCTATAGCGCCCGACCTCAGGTCGCGCGCCGCGTCACCCAATAGACGGCGAACCCCAGAATCAGCAATGCCATGCCGGTAAGGATCGCCGCCTCGATCGTCTGAAACGCCCAGAACCGATCGCCCGGCTGGAAGTACTGAACCACGTAACTCGGCTGGCCAGTGCCTGGACCGACGAGATTGCCAAGGAGGTGTCCGGACGAGTCGTAATAATCCGGGAAACCAAGCCACCACGCCGTGGGATCCGCCTGACTGCCAAGCGCGGACAGATCATGCGTGGTTTTCATGACGGGGGCGATGTAGTGGCTGCGCACCAACTCGCCGATGCCAACCCGGACGACGACGAAGCTCACCAGCGTTGCCGCCATCGCCGGGACCGACCGGCCGATCACGGCGCCAAATGCCACACCAAGCGCGAGCGCCAAGAACGTCGCGGCGGGGACCACCGGGGTCTGCTGATCGAAGACGTTCCAGCGGTTGACCTGGGGCCCCTGGACATTGAGGAACACAACTTCGAGGTAGCCAACCAGTGCCGCCAGCGCCAGCAGGGGGACAACGACAAGCACCAGCTTCGTGAGCAGCCAACGCGTCCGCGTGACGCCCTGCGTCCAGGCCAGGTGCTGGGTGCCGTTCTCGATCTCCCGCGCGACGAGCGGCGCACCGATGAACGCGCCGGCCAACGCGGGGAGCACGACGAGGCCGTATTGGAAAAGGTTGAACCGCATGATGGACTGGGCGATCTGGCCGAAGATGTCGCCGGACAGACAGAGGCCGGACCCAACGGTTCTCGGGCAGTTCGGGGCGGCAACCCAGAGCTGGTAGGCGGCGTAGGCCGTGAACGCCCCAACCAACCCTGCGAGGACGAGCGCCCACAGTGCCTCCAGCCGGTGCTGTCTCCAGGTGACCCAGGTCATGATGCCGCCTGCTCGAGCTCGGGCCTCGGCAGCGTTCCGGCCTGGGGCGCTGACAGATACGTGATCACCAGTTCCTCGAGCGGCAGCGGCTCTTCGCGCCAGCCCGCGCCGAGCCCCGGTACCCTTCCTCGGATCCAGAGCGACGACTGCCGCTCGGTGTGGTGGGCTTTGATGAGTTGCGCGCCGCTCAGCCGGACGTCATCGCTGACCCGCGGCCCGACGAGGAGATGATGCGAGGCGAGCAGCGCCTCGATGTCGCCGGCGACCTGGACCTGCCCAGCCGCGATGATGATCAGGTAGTCGCACACTCGTTCCAGGTCGGCCATCACGTGCGATGAGAGCAGCACCGTGCTCCCTTCCTCGGCCACGGCCTCGGTGAGCCGCTGCATGAATTCACGTCGAGCCAGCGGGTCAAGCCTCGCCACCGGCTCATCCAGGAGGAGCAACTCGGGGTGCTTGCCCAGGGCGAGGGCAAGCGCGACCTGCGATCGCTGCCCGCCCGATAGGTGGCTGATTCGCTTGTCGAAGGGGATGTCGAGACTCCGCAATCGCGTCTCAGCCGCCGCCGGATCCCAGCGCCGGTTCAGCTTCTGGCCGAAGCGGAGCATGTCGGCGACAGAAAATCCAGCGTAGAGCGGCGTGTCCTGGGCCACGAAGCCGACCCGGTCGAGCAGGAGCAGCAGCTGTGACTGCGGCGATCGGCCGAACACTGTGATCTCACCGCTGCTCGGCCTGAGCAGACCGGCGGCGAGGTGGAGGAAGGTCGTTTTGCCGGCGCCGTTCGGACCCACCAGCCCCGCGATCTTTCCGGCGGGTACCCGGATTGAGCAGTCACGCAGCGCCCACGTGCGTCCGAATCGCTTGCCCAACCCGGTGGCTTCGATTGGCGCGATCATGCGACGCCCTCCCTGGTTTTTGCGTGAAGCACGTGCGCGACGAGGGCGGCGAGGGTGTCGTCGTCGAGCCCAGCCTCGTGCGCCTTACGAATCCATCGCTCGAGCTCAGCTCGAAGCGAGCGGTAGCTTGATTGGGCGAGGGCAGGCGGCACTTTGGCGGCGACGAATGTGCCGAGTCCGGGACGGCTCACCACGAGTCCTTCATGCTCCAGGTCGCGATAGGCGCGCAGCACGGTGTTCGGGTTGAGCGCGACCTGGGCGACCACCTCTTTGACGGTAGGCAGCTGGTCGCCCGATTTCAGGATTCCAAAGAGCAGCGCCTGCCGGACCTGCTGCATCAGCTGGACGTAAAAGGAAACGCCCGAGTTCGGATCCAGGTGGAACGCGATTAGTGCCAATGTGCTAGCAAATTAGCACAATGGTCTTAGCGTGTCAACAGGGGTGGGCTGGGGGCTCGAGAATGGGGGAGGGGACGATCAGGCTCCGGCGGAAACCACGCGCCAGGTCGACATCCTCTGCCGACGCGATCTGCATCGGCCACGCGGTGAGCGACGCGGCGCGCGGGTTGACGGCCCCTCCCGAAACCAGGTGCGGATGGACAAAGCCCGCCGGCCACACCGCGCTGATCGTGACTGGCAATAGTGCTTTCCCTGTGAGCCGACTCCTCGCCTGGCGGAGTGCCGGCCAGCTCAACACCAGGATCCGATCAGCCCACCGTGACCCTCTGGACCGGGTGGCTGAATCGAGATGTCGGCCAGGACGCCGGTGGCGACGGTAGACAACAGGTCGAAGGCTGTGCGGTAGCGTGTTTCGCGCTCGGGTCCGACGGCGCCCTCGTAGCTATCAGTACGGAGATCTTCCAGGTGGCGCGCGATGCCGTTGAGCCAGACCCGCGCCGTTGCCTGCATCCGCTTGGAATCGTTCACACGGACAGGGTACTAGTCGCCGCGGGGAGCGACCAACAGGATGTGGTCGCGATTCACCAGCATCAGCTTGCGCTCGATGGTGGTGGGCTCGCCGGTGCCGCCGAGGAACGTGGCCGTGGCGTCCGTCACCGCGACGAATTTCGTGGGAAGGTGCGAGAGGACCGCGTCGAGTGAGGCGCCCTGCGCCAGGTGAAGGTAGGCGCCCACGGTGAAACGGTGGGTATGGACCTGGACGTAATGGCGCTCTTTCGGCACCCGTAGATCGAAGTTCGCGTTGACGGCCATCTTGTTCAACGCCTGCCAGAGGGAGCTGCCGTGGTCCTTGTCGACCTCGGAACGGCGTTCGATCGCTTCCGCCGGTGGCTGGCAGATCAACTCGATCCCCGTCTTGTTGATCAGGTATTCGGTCATCGGACCCTTCTGGGTCGCCGCCGACACCGCGCCATGGGTCGTGAGCTCCACATCGGTCAATCGCAGGAAGCCCTCTCGCTCGTTGACAAAATCACTCAGTCGAACCGGAGCGGGCAGAGCCAACCGCCCGATCGCCCCGAATAGGGGCCCGTAGACCTCGACCAGGAACTCGCGGTGGGTAAGCGCGACCGGTTCAAGGGGGCGTGCGGGCTCGATTCTCATCCCCTATATATGTCGCGCGGGGCTAGGAGTTTGCGGTGGCGTAGGCCGCGACCGAGCCCAACGCCAATGCGGCGATCGCCGATCCAATTAAGACCAAACGCTTCATCCAGCCCTCCTTAATTCCCACGCCCAAAATGCGCTCTCAGTAAAGTCGCTGCCCTCAACGTAGCCTGACGGGGGCCTAAAGGGGCAACTTCTTTGGCGGAATGGGAGGGGAGAGGGCGGCCAGCCTGACCGCCCTGCGCGTTTGCGGCCTGTGGTTTACCGAACGCCCGCCGCCTGGCGTGCTCCAGGCGGCGAGTAGGCGGCCTTCGTCGCCTTCGCCTTTTCGAGGACTTTCCGGCCTTCGTCAAGCGAGATCAACTTGATCGTCCGCACGTTCCGAAGCGTCCCGCTGCTTCCAACCGCGACCGAGAACGCTGCCGCTGCGGTATCGTCGGGCACCTCGATAATCCCAAGGAAGTCGTCGTCACCGAAGCTCCAGTAAAACGATTCGAGCTTACCGCCCAGTGCCTCGAGTGCTTTGCTCACGGCGGCGGTTCGGTCGCCAGGGTTGTCGATCATCTTGGACCACGCTTCCGCCGTATAGCCGCCAAGTAGCGCAAATTTCGCCATCGTTACCACCTCCTGGTTAGGCCATCCTACGCCGCCTGAATCGAATTGCTGCATCTCAGTTCACGCCTATGTGCTACATACGTCGTCCATGATCAAAGCGGAGATCCGCGAGTTACGCCAGAATGCCAGTAATCCGATCCGACGCGTGATCGAAGGGGAAACGATCGAGGTGACCGAATGGGGTCGGCCCGTCGCGCGGATCGTGCCGCTCCACGGTCGCAGGGTCATCGACCGGATGGTTGCCGAGGTCGTGACATACGACGCTCGCATAAGCGCTGCTGCCCAAACGCTCGGTCTTCCGGTTATCGCCCCACGCTAGCGCACCCCCACCCCGTCCCTCCCCCGCAAGGGGGAAGGGAGAAAAACTAAGCTTTGGCGATGCCGTCGGTGAAACAGGATGCCGTCCAGGAGATCAAGGATCGCCTTGACCTGGTGGACCTCATCTCGGAACACTTGCGGCTGCAAAAGGCCGGGCGCGACCTGAAGGGGCTCTGCCCCTTCCACCAGGAGAAGACCCCATCCTTATACGTCTCGCCCGAAAAGCAGCTCTGGCATTGCTACGGCTGCCAGAAGGGGGGCGACCACTTCACCTTCATCCAGGACATCGAGCATGTCGACTTCCGCGGCGCTTTGCGGCTGCTCGCCGAGAAGACCGGCGTCGTCCTCGAGGAGTCGCCCGGCGCCGGGCGGCAGCGTGAGCTCAAACGGACCATTGCTCGGCTGAACGGGCTGGCCGCTCAGTATTTCCATCACATCCTGCTCGAGAACCCGGCCGGGCAGCGGGCGTTGATCCAGCTGGAGTCGCGCGGGGTCACCCGGGCGTCGATGACCGAGTTCCAGCTTGGCTTCGCGCCGGCGGGGCAGCGAAAGGACAACCTGGTCCGCTTCCTCCGCAAGCATGGCGCGGCCGACGGCGAGATGATGGAGGCGGGCCTGGCGATCAAGCCCGACGGGGGAGGGGAGCTCTGGGACCGCTTCCGGCAGCGGATCATCATTCCGATCCACGACGAGCATGGCGAGCTGGTCGCCTTCGGCGGCCGGGTGATCGATGACACCGCCCAGCCCAAGTACCTGAATACGTCGCAGACCGCCCTCTACGACAAGGGGCGGACCCTCTTCAACCTGCACCGGGCGCGCAAGTCGATCCACGAGCTGAAGCACGCCGTCCTGATGGAAGGCTACTTCGACGCCATCACCGCCTGGCAGGCGAATGTGACGAACGTGGTCACCACCTCGGGGACCGCCCTCGGCGAGCACCAGGTGCGGCTCCTCAAGCGGGAAACCCAGGAACTCCTGCTGGCCTTCGACCGCGACGACGCCGGGCTGAACGCCACCCAGCGGGCGATCGAGCTGGCATCGAAATCGGGCGTATATATAAAGGTTGTTCGGGTGCCGCAGGGCAAGGATCCGGACGACTACCTGCGGGCCCATCCCGACGGCTGGGCGAACCTGCGGGAGCACGCTCTTCCGGAATGGGAGTACCTGCTGCGCCAGGCGCTGGCGAATCTCGATCTCACCGACGCGCGCGAGCGACGCCGGGGGGCAGAATTGGTGATTCCTGTGCTGGCCAAGATCCCGGAGGCGTCGGTGCTGGAAATCTACGCCCAGCAGGCCGCAGGATGGCTGCGCATTGAGCCAGCCGCCCTGCTTCGCGACGTCCAGGCCTTGAAGTCCGGAAAAGGCGGCCCTCACCCTGGCCCTCCCCCGCGAGCGGGCGAGGGAAATCGGCCGAGTGTGCTTGGGGGCTTTGCCGCTGAGGGAAATGGCGCGACCCAGGCAACGAAGGACGAGGGATACCTCCTGGGGCTCCTGATCGAGCGGCCCGACCTGGTTGCGGAGGTCGCCGGCGAGTTGCAGGCGGTCAGTTTCTCCGCACCGGCCTACGAGCGGGTTTTCGCTAGGCTGCAACAGATGGTTGAAGCCGAAGCAACGGTTCGTCCCACCGACCACCTCTCCGAGTTCGCGGCAGACGAGCAGGGGCTGATTTCGGCGGTCGCCATGGCCAAATACCCCGAGCTGGACAGCGGCTCAGAGGCTGCCCTGAGGCAGAGCCTGGAGCAATGTCTCCAAACACTTAAAATAAACGCCGCCCAACGACGGTTGAAAGCTTTAGTGGCTGACATGCGTGCAGCGCGCGCGGCGGGAGATGAGTCTCGGCTCGTTACTCTCATGCAGGAGAATGACCACTTGGCCCACCAACTCGATGCACTTAAAGACTTGAGAAATGGCCAGGGCTAACCTCAAAGACGCGCCCACGACCAAGAAGGCGCCGCCGCCCGGGGGTGGGAAGCCGAAGCGCTCAGAAGACCCGATGGTCCTGGCCGCCGAGGCCCTGATTGTCAAAGGTAAGGAACAGGGATTCCTCAGCCCCGACGACATCCTCGCGGGCTTCCCCGACGTCGAGCTCGACCCTGACCAGCTGTTCCGGATCTTCAACGTGTTCCGGGACATGGGGATCGAGGTCTCGGACGGCGAGAAGGACTTAGAGGAAGTCGTCGAGATCGACGATGACCTGATTGCCACGATCGAAGCGATGGACTCGGTCTCGCTCGATGACCCGGTCCGGATGTATCTCAAGGAGATTGGGCGGGTGGCACTGCTCAAGGCGGAGCAGGAGGTGACGCTGGCCAAGGCGATCGAGGCCGGCGACGACGACGCCAAGCACAAGCTGACCGAGGCCAACCTCCGGCTGGTGGTCTCGATCGCAAAGAAGTACATCGGCCGCGGCATGTCCTTCCTCGACTTGATCCAGGAAGGCAACATGGGCCTGATCCGGGCGGTCGAGAAGTTCGATTACCACAAGGGATACAAGTTCTCGACCTACGCCACCTGGTGGATCCGGCAGGCGATCACCCGCGCCATCGCCGACCAGGCGCGCACCATCCGCATTCCGGTGCACATGGTGGAGACGATCAACAAGCTGGTCCGGGTCTCCCGCCGCCTGCTGCAGGAACTGGGCCGCGAACCCACCGACCAGGAGATCGGCGACGAGATGGGCATCTCGGCCGAGAAAGTGCGGGAGATCGTGAAGGTCTCGCAGGACCCGGTCTCGCTCGAAACCCCGATCGGCGAAGAGGAGGATTCGCACCTGGGCGATTTCGTCGAGGACAAGGAAGCGACCTCGCCCTCGGATGCCGCCTCGCTGACGATGTTGCGGACGGAGGTGGAAGACATCCTCGACACCCTGACACCGCGCGAGCGGCGCGTGCTGCAGCTGCGCTTTGGCTTGATCGATGGGCACCAGCGGACGCTGGAAGAAGTGGGGAAGAGGTTCGGAGTTACCCGGGAGCGCATCCGCCAGATCGAGGCGAAGGCGCTGCGCAAACTGCGGCACCCGAGCCGCAGCAAGAAGCTGAAAGACTACCTCGAGTAAGAAGAGAGCAGGGGAGGCGTGGGCGTGAAGCCGCATGGCGGCGTCGACCCGATCGTCCTGGCCGCCGAGGCCTTGATCATCAAGGGCAAGGATCAGGGGCGCCTGAGTCCGGACGACATCCTCGCCGGCTTGTCCGGCGCACAGCTTGATCCCGAGGAGCTGATTCAGGTCTCCGAGGTCTTCCAGCAAATGGGGATCCCAATCGCTGATGGCGAGAAGGATCTGCAAGGTGCAGAGCTGGATGACGACCTGATGGCCGAGGCCGCGGAGATGGACTCCGCTGCGATCGACGATCCGGTCCGGATGTACCTGAAAGAGATTGGCCAGTTCGCTCTGCTCAAGGCCGAGCAGGAAGTTACCCTGGCAAAGGCGATCGAGGCTCGCGATGTCGACGCCAAAGATCGGCTGGCAGAAGCCAACCTTCGCCTCGTGGTGGCCATCGCCAAGAAGTACGCCGGGCGCGGCATGTCGCTGCTCGACTTGATCCAGGAAGGCAACCTCGGTCTGATGCGTGCGGTCGAAAAGTTCGACTACCACCGCGGCTTCAAGTTCTCAACCTATGCGACATGGTGGATCCGGCAGGCGATCACCCGGGCGATCGCCGATCAGGCGCGCACCATCCGCGTTCCCGTCCATGTGGTCGAGTTGATCAACAAGCTGGGCCGCTCGAGAAGGCAGCTGCAGCAAGACCTCGGGCGAGAGCCTACCGACGAGGAAATCGGCAGGGAGTTGGAGATCAGCGCCGATCGGGTCAGGGAAATCGAGCGGATATCGCAGAACCCCGTTTCCCTCGAGGCGCCCATCGGCGAAGAAGACGACTCGAACCTGGGCGACTTTGTTCAGGACGGGGAGGCGACCTCGCCGGCTGACGCGGCCGCCCTGACGATGTTGCGAAACGAGGTGGATCTCATTCTTGACACCCTCTCGGCGCGCGAGCGGCGGGTATTGCAGCTTCGATTCGGACTCTTGGAGGGCAATGAGCGAACGCTGGAAGAAGTGGGGCAGCGGCTCGGTGTCACCCGCGAACGAATCCGTCAGATCGAGGCGAAGGCGCTGCGCAAGCTTCGCCACCCGAGCCGCAGCAAGAAGCTGAAAGACTACCTCGAGTAGGGAGACGTTTGTTACCGTCCCCCGCTCGCGGGGGAGCTCGGCTGAGTCCCTGCTAACGAATTAGGACGTCGTGGGCCATGAACCCCTGCCCGTTGTTGACGCTCCACCAGATGTGACCGTCGACGTATCGGGGCGGGGTCGTGTCGATATGGACGGTCGTTCCGTTCGTGAGGCAGGCTACGACCTTGCACTGATGCTGGCCTGCTGGCGGATGTTTGCGCAGCTGCCCGTCACCTGGACCTGATCGTCGTAACCGAGGATTGGGTTGAGGCCGCCCTGTTGACCACAGATGATGGGCGGATAGAGGTGCCAGCCGGTTGCATCGTGGAACAGGTAGGTGAAGCAGGCAGCGCCGCCGCCCGAGCCTCCGTAGCCCATCTGCACATACGCGGCATTGAACCCCGCATTCGGATCGGTGTTGCCGGAGACCTGCGCCATTAGGGGGGAGGGCAGGGTGGGGGCTAGTGGCAGCCGCCCGCGGGCGCGACGTCCCCTGAGGCGACCTGTGCCAGCTTCTTGATGCCGGTCGCTGGAGTGTAGAGCGAGATGCTGCCGGCGGCATCGCCAAGCCAGATGCCGCGGGCATCGGTAACCGGGTGAATGTAGTTGCTCAGCGAGGGAACCGCGGACCCGGGCGCCGTGAGGAGGATGGTCGCGGAATTGGCGCCGCCGATCAGGAGGAGTTGCGGGGTCTGGTACTTCCACACCGTAAGGATCGGATGTCCCGAACCGTCAGCCCCGGCAACCGTGAACTCGATGTCCGTGCGCTTGTACCACGACACGATTGCCCCGGTCTTGAGGTCCATTCGCAGCAGCCGGCTACCCGGGCCGGGACCGTGGCCCGTTAAAGGCTCGCTCGTGCCCCACGCACCGCCGCCGCTGATGTACTGCCAGCTATGTGTGGTGTCAATCGCGCGGACGCTTCCATTGGCTGGATCGAGCAGCCAGAGGCCCACCAATCCGGCCGGCCCGTTGGGCTGCGCTTCGAGGTACACGCCCTCCGTCTCATAGTCCACGGCGAGCCACGAGCTGTCGGTCGGGGGTGTCCCGGCATTGAAGGCATGCGTGGCGCCGGAGGGCAGATCGACAACATGAATTGGACTGGCATCGACGGCCGGTAAATCTGCGTAGGCATAGTGCTTGCCGTCTGGAGAGATTTGATCGCGCGTTACCGGTACCCAACGCTCGACCGCCTTGTCGTAGCTCTTCGACAGTGGGAAACCCGAAGGGCCGTGCGGCAGGCTGACGTTGGCCTTCGGGTCGGGCTGGTAGCGACCGCCCGGGAAGGTGACCCAGCCGGCATCGTTTTGGGTAACGACCGGTAGCTTGCACGTGAGGCCTTGTGGCGCCGGTGTAGCGGTCGTCGTGCTGGCCTGGCTCGGGCCCTGGGTCGGCGTGGCGGTCGGGTTGGCCGATGCGGATGGCGATGCGGGCTTAATGCCGGCGTTTGATGCCTGCCGACCGCAGGCGCTCATCAGGACAAGCACCAACACAGCCGAAACGTAAAGACCCCTCTTCACGGCTGGGTCGTATCGTAGCGGTTCTTGACTCTACTGAGGCTGTGCCCACAACAGCGCCCAGGGGTTTAACGCGCCTTTCACTTCGGCGACCGCTCCGGTGATTGGATCGATCTGCCAGAGCTTGCTGTTCCCGGACTCGGCAGCGTAGAGCCACTTGCCGTCGGAGCTCAGCCGCATGGTTTCGGGCTGATATGACTCGAGGTAGCGGGCACGAACCTTGAGCGTCGTCGTGTCGATGGCGACCAGGCCGTGATCCGCGACGGCGTAGAGCGTGCGGCCGTCGGCCGAGAGCGCAGCCCCACCGATACGCGGTCCCTTGGCGTCGGCACTGATCACACCCCCACCCTGACCCTCGCCCTGAGGGGGAGGGGGATTAGAGGCGACGGAAGCCGTATGCACGATCTTGGGCGGTTGTCCGGTCGCCATCACCGCCACCGTTCCGAGGGAGGCATTGGCGGCGTAGACGGAGGCGCCGTCGCGGCTGACCGCAAGCGCCCAATGGAACTGCTTCTCCATGTCGTTCGGAGCCTTGGACGGCAGATCGATACACCAGGCGAACTGCTGACCGAGGGGTAGCGCGTGAATGAACGGCCCGGCCTGGCGGAGGTAGACCGTGTAGACATAGTTGCCCGTCGCGTCGGCGGCGCTGTCGCCGCGGATGCCGTTCATCGGTTCGTTGGCCTCACGCTTGTCAGCGATGACTTGAGACGTGAGCGATCCCGCGGCGACGTCGTAGAGTCGCACCCGGTAGTGATTCGGATCCGTCATCTTCTGGATCAGGTACAGGCTCTTGCCGTCATTGCTGAGCGCGTCGAAGACGAAGTCGCCGTTGACCTGGATGCTTTTGAATGAATCGGTGAGCGAGCTCGAGCCCACCAGGAAGTAGGTCGTGATCGCGCCGCTGGCTTGACCCTGGCTGGTCAGGGTGAGCCACTGGCCGTTTGGCGAGATTCCCGCGGTCGGGCCCTGGAACGCGATGTTGGGAAGCGAGTACCCGGCCGGAACGGTCACCTGAGCCAGCGTGCTTCCGGATGCGGGATCGAGCGCCATGAGTCGCGCGCCTCCTGAAAGCTGGCTGACCGTGTAGTAACGGGACCAGTCGGGAGCCGGGGTCCCGAGCGGCAGCTCGCGTTCCACGGTCCCGGTTCCCGAATCGAGCACCTTTACGGTCTCAACATTGTTCGAGAAGCCACTCTCGAGGAAGATCCGGTATCCGCCGGCAGCCGGGTGGCTGGAACTGATGCGGCCGCAGGCGGCCAGGATGGAAACGGTGAGGATCACGAGGACGATCAGGCGACGGCTCATCGGCACACCTCCAGACCCTATACATCTGGGGGCCCGGATCGGTTCCCTGAGGGCTAGGCCTTGGCCAGGCGTTCGCGGAAGTAGGCGATCGTCTTGACGAGGCCGGCGTCGAGCGACGTTCGCGGTTCCCAGCCGAGGAGCTCGCGGGCGCGGGTCAAATCGGGGCGGCGCTGCTTTGGATCGTCTTCAGGGAGTGGCTTAAACACGACCTGACTCGAGCTGCCGCTCAAGTCCCGGATGCGGGTGGCGAGCTGGAGCATCGTGACCTCGTGGTCGGTCCCAAGGTTGACGGGCTGCGCGTAGTCAGTCGCCAGCAGGCGCACGATGCCCTCGATGAGGTCCTCGACGTAGCAGAGGCTGCGGGTCTGCGAGCCATCGCCATAGACCGTCAGGGGTTGGTTGCGCAGCGCTTGGGTCAAGAAGTTAGGGACCGCGCGCCCATCGTCGATTCGGATACGAGGCCCGTACGTATTGAAGATGCGCACGATGCGGGTGTCCATCCCGTGGGCGCGGTGATACGCCATCGTGAAGGCTTCCGACGCTCGCTTGGCCTCGTCATAGACTGCGCGCGGGCCGACCGGGTTGACGTTCCCCCAGTAGGTTTCGGGCTGAGGATGAACCATGGGGTCGCCGTAGACCTCAGAGGTGGAGGCCAGGAAGAAGACCGAACCCTTAGCCCGCGCCAGCCCCAGCATGTTATGGGTGCCGAGGGTGCCGACCTTCAAGGTCGCAATCGGATGGTCGGCGTAGTCGATCGGTGAGGCGGGTGAGGCGAAGTGCAGCACTGCGTCCAGCGGGCCTTCGACGTAAAGCGGCTCACTGACGTTGTGCTGGAGAAACTCGAACGACGCGTGGTGGCGGAGGGGCGCAATGTTGTGAGCTGCGCCGGTAACCAGGTTGTCGACGCAGACGACCTTCCACCCGTCGGCCAGCAGCCGCTCGCAAAGGTGCGACCCCAGGAAGCCTGCCCCGCCGGTGACGACCGCACGCAACTTAGGAGCGGCCGACGCCGCGGTAGACGAAGCCGCGATCCCGCATGGTCTTCGGGTCGAAGATGTTGCGGCCGTCGACGATCACGGGACGTCGCATCAGACCCTTGATGCGATCGAGGTCGAGCTGGCGAAACTCATCCCACTCGGTCACGATCAGTAAGGCATCGGCGCCCGCCGCCACGGCATAGGGGTCTTTGCAGTACTGGATCGAGTTCATCTGGGCCTTCAGGACAGGCATCGCCTTGGGATCGTAGGCGCGGACCTCGGCCCCTTTCTGCAATAGGTTCTCGATGACATCGATCGCGGGCGCCTCCCGCACGTCGTCGGTATTCGGTTTGTAGGCGAGGCCAAGGATGCCGATCACCTGGCCACGCAGTCCGCCGAGCACTTCGCGCAGCTTCTCGACAACGAGCGTCCGCTGGTCCAGATTGATCTCCATCACGGCGTCGAGCAGCTCGGGGTGGTAGCCCATCGTCTCGGCCATCCGGGCCAGGGCCTTGACGTCCTTGGGGAAGCAGGAGCCGCCGTAGCCGATGCCCGCGTCGAGAAAGAGCGGACCGATGCGGCGGTCCATGCCCATCCCCTCGGAGACCACCTTGACATCGGCGTCAACGCGCTCACAGATGCGGGCCATCTCGTTGATGAAGGAGATGCGGGTGGCGAGGAAGGCGTTCGACGCGTACTTGATCATCTCGGCGGTGTGGAGATCCGTGATCAGGATCTTGGTGTCGAGCTTGCTGTAGAGGGCGGCGACCGATCGAGCGGCTCCCTCATCATGGGAGCCAAAGACCAGCCGATCCGGATGCATGAAGTCGTGGATGGCACTGCCTTCACGAAGAAACTCGGGGTTGGAGACGACATTGAAGGGGATCTCGTCCCCCAGATTTTCGCCCACGATCCGGGCGACGATATTTCCCGTTCCAATCGGCACGGTGCTCTTGTTGACGATGACCACCGTCTTTTTCATCGCGCCCGCGATGGCCTTGGCCGCCTGCTTGACGTAGACGAGATCGGCCTCGCCCCGACGGCCCGGCGGCGTGCCGACCGCGATGAAGACGAAATCGGCGTGCGGGATGCCAGCGTTGTAGTCGCTGGTAAATACCAGCCCGCCACCCTTCAGGGTCTCGGTCATCAAGTCGGCGAGGCCGGGCTCGTAGATCGTCGGCTCGCCGGAACGGAGCCGCGCCACTTTGGCCTCGTCGATGTCGACGCCGACCACCTGGTGACCCAGCTTCGCCAGGCAGACGGCGGTGGTCAATCCAACGTAGCCGGTGCCAATAACCGCGATGGCGCTCATGTCTTCGAGAGTGTAACGAAGGAGGTTCGCGAAGGAGGCCCCGAGGGACAAGATCGAGGATACGCCGACGTTTTTCCCGCAGTGGGCAAGCTCCGGATCCGCCACCTCCTGGTCGCTGGTGGCGCCGGGTTCCTCGGGTCGACGTTCGTGCGTGACCGGCTCCGCGCCGACCCTGAGATCCTGATCACCGTCCTGGACGCCGTCCGCCGGCCGGGTGCCGGGGCGGACCTGGCCGACCTCGCCGATGACCGGCGGTTCAAACTGGTCAGGGGCGATGTCCGGGATCGGGCGATGGTCGACCGGCTGGCGGAGGCGGCCGACGCCATCGTCAACGTTGCCAGCGAGGAGTTCACCGAGAGTAGCGCGTCGGACGGGCCGGCGCTCGCCCGTACGGATATCGAGGGAACGGCCGTGCTGCTCGATGCGGCCCGCAAATTCCAACACCAGCGGTTTCTGCTGGTCAGTTCCGGCGAGGTCTACGGGCCCCTCAAGTCGGCGCCCAGCCGGGAGGTAGATCGGACCGCCCCGCGAACTCTGGCGGCCGGGGCAAGGGCCGCCGCCGAGACCCTGGCCAGCGCCTATTACGCCGGCTATGGCGTCCCGGTCCTGATCACGCGCGGTGCCGCGGCCTATGGCCCACGGCAGCCGGTGACCCAGCCGGTTGCCAGCCAAATCACGAGCGCGCTAACCGGCCACCCCGTCGTCGTCGACGGCCACGGCTCGGCGACTCGGGACTACCTCCATGTCGATGACCAGGTGGCGGGAATCGCGCGTGTGTTGTGGAAGGGCGAGCCGGGAAACGTCTACAACATCGGAGCCGGGGTCCAGGTCAGCAACAGCCAGCTGGCCGACGCGATCTTCGAGAGCTGCGGCAAGCCCTCCTCCCTCAAGCGCCTCTCGAAGGACGGACCTGACCGGTCGTACGCGATGGACACGAAAAGGATGCGGCCGCTTGGCTGGGACCCGCAGATCACGTTCGCCGACGGGATCCGCCTGACAGTGGATTGGTACCGACGGAACGAGGTGTGGTGGCGGCAGCGCGACTCCGCGATAGCCTCCTAGAACCAGCTTCCAACAGATCCCACAAAAAAAGGGCGCCCCGCAGGGCGCCCCTGTCGAACGTCGAGCTCCGGCTAGGCGGCGCGGACGTGATTCGCCCGCGGTCCCTTCTGGCTCTGCTCGATGTCGAAGCTGACGGCCTCGCCACCGCGCAGGCTGTCGAAGTTCAGCGAGGTGTCCACGCCACTCTGATGGAAGAAGTATTCCTTGCCATCATCGGCGGCGATGAACCCAAATCCGCGGTCGGACACGATTTTCTTTACGGTGCCTTTTGGCATTGCCCGTTCTCCTCCTCTCGAACACCGAATTGAACGCATCGGCCCTGTTCGAGAGAGAAGAATGCCGGCCGCACGCGAGATCACCCGAAGGCCGGGCGAACGGCTGTACTTTAGCACACCGCTCGGAAAGGGGGAAAGGGCCCTCTGGCGGAGGCCGAGCGTGAGTCGCCTAGGCTATTCCCTCCCCTTTTGGGGGAGGGCAGGGTGGGGGCCGAGGCTGGATACTGGCCGGAGACGAAGTCAGGGAGGGAATCATGAGCTGGTACAGCCTGCTGAAGTTCGTTCATGTCCTGCTGGCGATCACCGCCGTCGGGAGCAACATCACCTATGCGGCCTGGAACGCGCGGGGCGCGATGGAACCGCAGCACCTGTCCTTCGCGCTGCGAGGGATCAAGTTCATCGATAACCGGGTGGCGAACCCCGCCTACGGACTCTTGTTGATAACCGGCCTAACCCTCGTCGCCGTGGGGCAGTGGGGCTTCAAGGGTTGGATCGTTTTCGCACTGATCCTCTTCGTCATCCTGATCGTTGTCGCCGTGGGCTTCTACTCACGGGTCACGAACCGGCAGATCCAGCTGCTCGAGGCAGAAGGCGCATCATCGCCAGCCTACCGGCAGGTTGAGGGCCAGGCGCGACTGTACGGCATCATCAGCGTCGTGATCGTGCTCCTCATCGTCTTCATGATGGTTGTCAAGCCGTTCCCGTAACCGTAAGCGCTGGCGACGGCTCGTGATCAGCGCCGTTCGGTCGCGAGCCTCAAGCCAAGGCCGACCAGGACCAGCCCGGTGGTCGCCTCGAGAGCCCGCCGGACCCGATCGCGCCGAAGGAAGTCGCCGATGCGTGCCACCACGATCGCGTAGAGCGTCAGCCACGCGAGCGTGATTGAGCAGAAGATCAGCCCCAGCAGGAGGAGGCTGACGAAGGCGCCCTGGCCGCGGGTCACGAACTGGGGAAACAGGCTGAGGAAGAAGACGACGATCTTGGGATTGCTCAGGTTGCTGAGCAGCCCCTGCCGGTAGGCGACCATCCGCCGCAGCCGCGCCCGGGGGGCGACGGTCGTCCCATCCGCTTGCCGCGGGCGCTGGAAGATGGCAGCCCGTAAGGCCTGCAGCCCGAGAAAGATAAGGTAGGCAGCGCCGATCAACCGAATCGCCAGAAAGAGGGGTTGCGACGCGACCAGGAGGGCGGCCAACCCCGCACTGGAGGCGACGGTCCAAGCGGCCAGGCCGCTGACCACACCCGCGGCGGTCGCAATCCCCCCGGCGCGGCCGCCGACGAGCGTGTTCCGAATCGTGAGCGCCGTGTCCGGGCCAGGCGAGAGGATCACCAGGAGGGCGATGCCGACAAATGCGGGGAAATTCGTGATCATCAGTCGACTGTAGCCCCGGGGAAATCCTAAAGCGAGTTTCAACTGATGGTTGTCGGGGTAGAAGACAGGGTGCATCCGTCCGGGGTGCGCTCGCCGTGGGCCCCGCTCGAACAGGCCTCGACAGCGCGAGGCAGTACGTTCGGGAAAGGAGGTCCACACCAAATGTCTGGAACCATCAAGAAGCTCGTCGCCGAGCGCGGATTCGGGTTTATCACCGCGGAAGACGGCAACGACTACTTCTTCCACCGCAGCGGCAGCGTTGATTTCGATCGTTTGGATACCGGCGCCAAGGTCAGTTTTACGACTGAGCCCAGTGCCAAGGGTCCGCGAGCGACCAACGTTCGCGCCGAGGTCTAACTAGAAGACCAAGCCCCCACCCGATCCTCCCCGAACGTCTCAAACGCTCGCTTGGCACTAAAGCGCCGCTCGCGTGGGCCGACGGGCCCGGCATGCGGGGGAGGGAGGAAGGGTGGGGGTTTTTTTCTGCCCCTCCACCCGCAAACGACGGGGCGATTCCCGCCGCCACCTAGGTAGCCGGCGCCTTCTATTCCCGGCAGTCACCGAGTGGTGACGCGCGGGGCGGAAGGAACTGCTTCACAGGATCGTCACACCGAAGGAGCTCGGCCCAATCCATGCCTGCACGCCATCGCCTGCTGCGACCCTACGGTGCTCAGCACGCCAACCGTGACTTCCTCGTGGCCTCGGCCCTTGCTGCCCTGCTAACGATTGGCTTTGGGGCGTGGATGGCGCTGCGGCCCGATGGCGACCTCGCGAGCGATGCCGTCCGCCGCTTCGGGGAAGCTGGCGCCGCGCTGATCGCGGCGGTGGCCTGCATGGTCGCCGCCACGCGTCATTCCGGCCGTTCGCGGTTCGCATGGGTGTTGCTGGGGACCGGGGCGCTGGCCTGGGCAACGGGCGAGGGCGTGGGCGCCTATTTCGAATTCATTGGACAGCAGCTCCGCTACCCGCCACTCACGGACATCGGCCATCTCGCGGCCGTGCCGCTCGCGGTCGCTGGCATCGCGGTGTTCCCCGGGCGTCACCGGCCCGCCTCCCGACTCGCCTTTCTGCTGGACGGCGCAATCCTTAGCGGGGCCCTGGTCCTGATCAGCTGGGCGACCGTGCTGGGGAGCGTCTTCCACGCCCACACTGGCGTCGGGCCGTCCGCCGTGACGGGCCTGGCCTATCCGATCAGCGACATCGTGATGGCGGTCATGGCCCTGCTGCTCGTGGGTCGGACCGCGGGCGCCGGTCGCCTTCCCTTGCTGCTGGTGATGACCGGGATCTTCGCCAACCTGCTGGCGGACAGCGCTTCCGTGTACCTGACGAACGTGACCGGAGACGCTCCGCCCGCCATCATGGCGACGGGCTGGGTCGCCGGCTTTCTCTTGATGGCGCTCGGCGGAGTTCGAGCCGCCCTGCTGGCCGGGTCAGCAACCCGGGCTGACGATCGGCCGCCCGCCCGCTGGACGATCGTGCTTCCCTATGTCCCGGTGTCGGTGGCCGCCGTGATCGCCGTGCTCAAGAATGTCAGCGGACCGCCGGAGGCGCTGCTGCTCTGGGACCTGATGGTGGTCGTCGCGCTGGTCATCGTCCGCCAGTTCATCGTCATCGCGGACAACCAGACCCTCAGCCAGAAGGTGGCACTGCAAACGGCCGCGTTGCGGGACAGCGAGGAGCATTTTCGATCGCTGGTGCAGAACTCGGGTGACGTCGTGGTCCTCGCCGATGCCGATGGTGTGGTTCGCTTCGTCAGTACGTCGATCGACCGCTTCTTCGCCTATACCTCGACCGAGCTGGTGGGCCAACCGTTTAGCACGCTGTTGCATCCAGACGACCAGGCCGGGTTCGCCGGCGGCCTGAAGAAGGCGCTGACGGCGTCGGCGCTCCCGGTTGCGGTGGACTGCCGGTTCCGGCACAAGCTGGGGAGCTGGACCCACTGCGAGGTCACGATCACGAACCTGCTGCACCGTTCGAGTTCACAGGCCCTGGTCTTGAACATCCGCGACGTCACCGACCGCAAGGAGATGGAAGATCGCCTTGCCTACCTGGGCGCCCACGACCCGGTGACGAACCTGCCCAACCGGATGGCCTTCCGCAAGCTCATCGACGAGGCGCTCGAGCGAAGCGCACCCGGACGTGCGATCGCCGTGCTGGCCCTCGACATCGACGACTTCAAGCTGGTCAACGATGCCCTCGGGCACCGCGCCGGCGACGACGTCCTGGGCATGGTGGGGGGGCGCCTGGGAAAGATCGTGTCGGCGGGCGATGTCGTGGCGCGCATCGGCGCGGATGAGTTCGGGATCTTGATGAAAACCGTTCTCAACGACGATCAGCCGTCCCACCTCGCGGAGCGCATCTTCCAGCACTTCCGCGCTCCCTTCAAGGTGGAGGAGCGCGAGATGGTCATGCGCCTCAGCATTGGGATCGTCGCGCAGGGGGCGCTCGAGGATACGGCCGAGAATTTGATGCGCAATGCCGACCTCGCTCTCAATGCTGCCAAGACGCGCGGGAAAGGGAGGTACGAGCGATACGAGCCGAAGCAGCACGCCGCGGTCAGCGATCGGATGGAGCTGGAGTCGGACCTGGGTCACGCGCTCGAGCGGCGGCAGTTCGTGCTCCACTACCAGCCGACGGTCCGGCTGGGCGATGGGACGATCATCGGCTTCGAGGCCTTGGTGCGGTGGAATCATCCGCGCCGCGGGTTGCTGTCGCCCGGCGACTTCCTCGGCCTGGCCGAGGAGACGGGGATAATCAGCGCCCTGCAACGGTGGGTGCTGGGACAGGCCTGCGCCGACGGAAAGCACTGGCAGCTCACCTATCCGGTGGAGCCGGCGCTGCAGATCAGTGTCAACATCAGCCAGCACGGGCTGGTGGAGGCCGACCTCGTGGCTGACGTCACCAACGCCTGCATCGCGGCCGTCTTTCCACCCGAGCGGCTCATCCTGGAACTGACGGAGGGCGCGACGCTGGAGGGCAGAGCGACGGTATCGCGGCTGCTCGAGCTGCACGAACGCGGGGTGAGTGTCGCGCTGGATGACTTCGGCGCACACGCGGCGCCGTTGAGCTCGCTGCGTGACCTGCCGGTGGACATCGTCAAGCTGGATCATTCATTCGTCGCTCGAATGACCACCAGCTCGACCGACGCCACCGTCGCCCAGGCGGTCATCGAGCTGGGCAACAAGCTGGGCATGATCACGATCGCGGACGGGATCGAGCGCGCCGATCAGCTCGCCGCGCTGCGGGAAATGGGCTGCCTGGCCGGGCAGGGCTACTACCTCTCGCGTCCCCTGCCGGCTGCGGGTGTTGAGCGGCTGCTCGCCGCATGCGGCGGCGATGGGGGACTCATCCTCCCGACCTTCCGGCTCGAGCGCGCAAGCTAGCGTCCCGCGAACTGCGTTCCGAGAACGCTGGTCAGGAGACTCACAACGGCGGCATCGCCCCCGACGTACAGGGCCAAGACGCGCCCCTTGAGGAAGAAATGGGGCGGTGCGACCCAGCTGATCTGCGTGGTCGCCGTTCCGCTGCCATCGCGGCGGATGCGATTCGCATCCGCGCTGGCCGCCGAAGCCGACCCGTATTCAAACAGCTGCAGGTCGGCCGGGATGGTCAATGGGCCGCCGCTGAGGCGGACGGTCGTCCCTGACTGCGGGTTGAGGAACGGCTGCGAGACTGTGCCCGAGATGTCGACGGTGACGGTCTTGCGGAGCGCGTCAATCAGGCTGACCTGATCTTGGACCGCGCCCCCATGGCTTTGCGGGCCCTGCGCCGTTCCGCAAGCCGTCAGCGCGAGGGCGACGAGAACCAGCAGCCGCTTCATGTTCCTCAAGACGACGGATATCGGAAAAAGTTCCCGGCGAGACATTTTCCCTCCCCGGCTTGCCGGGCCCGTCGGCCCACGCGAGCGGCGCTCGGGGCCTCGCCCCACGCGAGTGGCGCTTTAGTGCCGTACGAGCGTTTGAGAGGTTAGTGCCAAGCGAGCGTTTGAGACGTTCGGGGAGGGTGG
>DASZZN010000035.1 GCA_035544955.1 Candidatus Dormiibacterota bacterium | reverse complement strand
CCCATTTGCGGACCGTTTGTGTTACCAGCGGCGTGAATTTCCCCTAAAATGAGCAGTTTGAATTTCCGTATTACTCGGCGAGCGCCGCGCCGGCATTCCTGATGCATGTGTGCTGCCGCGGATTGGCTGGCGTGGGGGGGCGACCGGCAGGGGCGAGAATGACCAACGTGCGCCGTCCTGGCGCAGATTCCGGCGGCCTCCAGCCCGATCCGCGCGGAGGCGCGTCCGAAGGTTCGGCGGATCGCCTTGGACAGCGCTTCCAGAAGCTTTGCGACCACGACCGGTATCATCGGCGCCACCGAGCCGCCGAAGGCCTGCTCCTGGATGTGCCAGCAGAGGAACCGCGCCACGAGGTCCTTGGTGAAGGCAGGAGGCGGGGACGACCGCAAGGTCGTGCGCCACAGGGTGCGAAGCTCGTCGAGGCCGAGCGACCGCACGCGGTCGATCTCGGCCTCGATCGCCTCGCGATCGGACGATCGGCGAGCCATGTGCGTCACGCCGCTTTGCGACCGGATTTGCCCTTGCGCTTCGGCGCGGTATTCCCGGCCACAATGCGGTAGACCCGGTCGCCACCATTCTTCTCGGACACGAGCGTCAGGCCGAGCTTGTTGCGCACCACCGAGGTAAAGAAGCCGCGGACCGAGTGGGGCTGCCATCCGGTCGCCTTCATGATGGCGGCTACGGTTGTGCCCTGGCGGCGGTGGAGCATCTCGATCACCCGGGCCTGCTTCGAATCCCTCCGGCTGGGCGTGGCCGACTGTTGGACAGCCTTATCCCTGCTCCTCTTGCGGCGAGCAGCGGTCCGCTGGGAAGGCTTGTTGGGTGCGAGATTATCCCCTTGCTCGGTATCGCCATGTTCGTCGGCCTCCGGATGCGCGCCGCCCTCGTCGACCTGGATGGCTGCAAGGCCACGCTTGGTGATGCGTAGCGCGAGCGACTGATTGTCATCGTCACGCCGCCAGACCGGCAATGATCCGACGGTGCGGACCTCCTCGATCAGGCTTTCGGTCAAGAGCTTGCGGACCAGTTTTTGGGCGGCGCCGCCCTTGAGGTTCGGGCCAAGCTCGATGCCGTGATCCTCGCGCTGCGAGGCGGCCGACAGAAGCATAAGCTGGGTATCGGTGAGTTTCATCGGGATTCTCCGTTCGGTTGGCGACGGCATCAGCCGCCGTCACCGCCGAAGCCCCGCACTGGCGATGACGCCGTCGGGGCAGAATCCCGCCACAAGGCCATGCAGCCTCGTCGAGCCGAGCCACACTACCGCTCTGTTGCCGCCGAACTGCCAGTCCTTTCGGGATAATCTTATTGCTGGTTTCGGGCCGACCAGATCATCGAATGATCCTGAGCCGCAGGGCGATCAGCCCGGACGCTGCGTGAAGCCCCCGAGCGCGGAAGACTCTTATTGCGGGAACCCAATGCTGCTCTCCTGCTCGGCCCACGAATAGGGCAGCGCCTTGGCGAGGCCGGTGACCGTGAGATCTGCAGGCGCGGTCCCGGCCGAATGCTGAGCGACGTTGTGTCTCCGACGTTTGCAGCTCATGCGCGAAAAGTCTCTGGTGCCCAATTTGGCTGAAAGGCCGAATCCAAAATACCGAGGTTCGAATCCTCCCGCCCCAGCCGACCAGTCCGGTCTCCAACTTACTTTCCTGCGACACCCAGGAATTAGCGCGGTTGCGCGCTATTTCGCCGGCGGGAGCCAGTCTCCACTGACGGATTTGGGGGATTCAACGGGCTTCGAGGCCGCTGTCTCCAAGGGCTGATTTTGACTAACGGTTTTCGTTGAGAAGAGCTCGAGGAAATGGGCTCTTTGCACGGCCATTGGAGATCGCACTCGCGGTCACCGCGGCGGTCTTCGCCATTCTGGTGATCACGCGGCCGTCGCAACTCTATCCCTGGTTAAAGGGCGCTGCACGTCATTGCCATCATACCGCCCTGCCCGGTGCTGGCGGTGCCGGCCAGATGAGGGTGCTCGATCGTTGGCGCCTGGCCCGGTGCCAAGGCTCTCGGCATCACGCCAGAGGCGGCGCGGCAGAAATCCCGCGTCAAATGGGCTCGCTGAAAAGGTGCTACGCGCGCTGAACCCCGCTGCTGCCCGGAGCGTGGGGATTCTGCTTTGAGACCCGATTC